>NZ_JBFSTZ010000002.1:0-298412 GCF_041467155.1 Vibrio sp. 10N.247.310.23
ATTTGAAGTAGCCATAATTCGTCCTCAATGTGTAAACACATTTCAGGACGGGACATTTAAACAGAAAAAGGCAGGAATATCCTGCCTTTTTTGCATATTAGACCTATCGTCTCAGATTAAATCAGAGCGCTATAACGTTCTAATCCCGCCTCTAGATCAGCAATCAGGTCATCAACATCTTCTAACCCAATATGAACACGTATCAAGGTACCTTCGAAATGAGGATTGGCAACAGTTCTCAAGCTGTCAAAACTGCTTGGTTCGTTAGCTAGAATCAAACTTTCAAATCCACCCCAAGAGTAACCCATACTAAAATGTGTCATTCCATCAAGTAACGCTGTCGTCGCTTTGATATTAGAGTTGTTTAGTACAAAAGAGAACAAGCCATTACCGCCAGTAAAATCTCGTTTGAAGAATTCATGGCCTGGGCAAGACTCAAGAGCAGGGTGACGAACGTGGTTAACTTCAGGACGAGTCTCTAACCATTTTGCGACCTTCAAGCTGCTTTCTGCGTGTTGGCGTAGACGCACATCAAGAGTACGAATGCCGCGAAGCCCTAAATAAGCATCATCAGGTGAGACACATTGCCCCATCAAGTAACTTTGCTCTCTTAGTTGATCCCAGCATTTCTCATTGGCGACTGCCGTACCTAGCATCACATCAGAGTGACCCACGATGTATTTGGTCGCTGCTTGAATCGAGATATCAACACCAAAATCAAACGGTGAGAAGTTCACGCCAGCCGCCCAAGTATTGTCTAGCATAACGATGATGTCATGTTCATGAGCGATACGCGCTAGTGTTGGAATATCCTGCACTTCCATGGTGACAGAGCCTGGAGACTCAGTAAACAGCACCTTAGTGTTTGGCTTGATAAGGTCTTGGATACCTTCACCAATCGTTGGCTCGTAGTAAGTTGTCTCTACCCCCATCTTTTTCATGATGGTGTCACAGAAATCACGAGTAGGTTCGTAGCAGGTGTCAACCATTAAAATATGATCACCTGTTTCTACAAAAGAGAGAATGGCATTCGAAATTGCTGCTGTACCACACGGGTACAGTGCACAACCCGCGCCGCCTTCTACTTCAACCATCGCATCTTGGAAGGCAAAATGAGTGTTGGTTCCACGACGTCCGTAAAAAAGGGTCTTGTTAGCGCGGTTAATCGTAGCTTTACGCTTCTCTTCTACTGAGTTAAATACGACAGTTGAAGCGCGTTGTACTGGTGGGTTAACAACACCATTGGTCCACTTCTTATCACGACCTGCAGTGATAAGTTTAGTGGTTTTGTTCTCGGACATGCTGTGAATTCCTTATCAATCGGTTATGTCCTATTTAAAACATGCCAAGAGTGTTCAAAGCAAGAGCGGAGCGGGGATTTTTGCGCTTTTCTTACGATTTTTAACCTTTCACTCAGTTAACAGTGAAAGGTTAAAAATGATCGATGGGGAAACAACGAGCCATAATCGACTCATTGCTGGAATTATAGGAGTGGGTTGAACAAGTAGAACAGCCTCTCAAAGAAGCGATTACTAAGGTTTCTTTGCTCCCACTGTTCTAACTCTACAGAGTGGGATGAAGCGATATAAGATTTCTGCAGCTCAGACAGTTTTTGCGTGAAATGCACATCATCCACAGCCAGAGTCACTTCAAAGTTGAGCCACAAACTGCGCATGTCGATATTGACGGTTCCGATCAAGCAAAACTCTTCATCGATCACTACCGATTTGGTATGAAGAAGGCCACCGTAAAATTCATAGATCTTCACGCCAGCTTCAAGCAACTCGGTATAAAACGCACGAGAAGCCCATTTAACCATTAGTGAATCGTTATTGTGTGGAATGATCAGTTCTACAGTTACGCCGCGTTGAGCTGTCATCTTAAGTGTTTCGAGTAAGTCAGCACTTGGCACAAAATAAGGTGTAGTAATACGTACAGAATGATTCGCTTGATTGATGGCGATGGTCAGTACTTGTAAGATCAAATATTCCGGCATGCCAGGGCCAGACGGCACTACTTGAACCGGATGATGTGTCATGATTTCTTCAACTGGGCATTCAGGTATATCAGGGAGAATGCGTTCACCAGTCTCAACTTCCCAATCCCAGCCATGAATAGCGGATAACACATTAACGGTTGGCCCAGTCACTCTGACCATTACATCAATCCACTGACCAACGCCGGAACTTTGTTTGAAGTGAGCAGGATCGACCATGTTCATTGAACCCGTATAGGCGATAGTCTCGTCAATCACAATGATTTTGCGGTGTTGTCTTAAATCTAGGCGACGTAAGAAAATACGCCATGGGCTCACTTCTAGTGCTTGTACGACTTGAACGCCTGCGTCCTTCATCATTGACTGCCAGTGGCTTTTGAAAAAGCGAGGGCTACCGGCTGAATCGAGCAAAACTTTAACATCTACGCCACGTTTTGCAGCGCGAATCAGCGCAGAGGCAACCGAATCGGTCAGGCCACCTGGATGCCAAATATAGAAAACCATCTTGATACTGGTTTGTGCATTTTCTATATCTTCGATAATTGCGTGTAGGATCTCGTTTGGTGAAGATTGCAGCGATAGAGTGTTTCCACTGAGTGCAGGGATGCCCATTCGATTGTTACAAAGCTCGTCAATCTTATGGATAGGGGAGCCGACTTTCCCTGGTTGGTGAAGTTGGCAATCATTCAATTGACGGAACCAGTCGCCGAAAGGGGTAAACATACGATGAGCGCGTTCAGCCCTTTTTCTGCCTAGGTTTAGCTCACCAAAAAGGAAGTAACAAGCTACACCAACAATCGGGATAATGTAGATAACCATTAGCCAAGCAAGAGAAACGCTGACAGAGCGTCGTTTTAGTACAACACGAAACGTCACACCGGCTACGAGAACCCAGTACAAAACAACAGAGGCCAAAGTTAAAAAATGATAAAGCTTATCCACATTGAATACTCGAAAAAAGAGACACTTAGATAGTAATGCTATTTAACGGATATGGGAATTTAAGGATTCAACTATTTACAAAATAGAGCAAAAGATGTAAATAGGTTAAAGTTGTTAAGTTTTGGTCAACTTAAGAAGAAAACGATTGTTTTGTATGAAAAGTCGGCATTTAACCATAAAAATTTACATCTTTAACGAAATTTGTACGGTATGCTCTTCCAATTTTATTCTTAAACTGGTTTACTTGCTAGACAACGAGCGTCAATCAAATCTTTTAGGTGTGTAAATTTATTTATACACCTTCCTTTTAAAGACGCCACCCAAAGCAAAACACAACATCACATAACACAAAAGTTTGGAGTACACGTGGCTACTAGTAATACAACCACAACACCCCGCGATACCTGGGGTTCGAAGTTAGGATTCGTAATGGCTGCAGCAGGTTCTGCTGTTGGCTTAGGTAACATTTGGAAATTCCCATACACAGCAGGCGAAAGTGGCGGTGGTGCATTCGTTGCCATTTACCTGTTTTTTGTAATTTTTATTGGTTTCAGTGTCATGCTGACTGAATTTGCGATTGGCCGTCATACGCAAAAATCAGCAGTAGGTGCATTTAAAACAACTGACCGTCGTTGGACGTTCGCTGGCGTTATCGGCGTATTCAGTGGTCTACTTATCATGGGTTTCTACCCAGTAGTAGGCGGTTGGTCAATCGCATACATCGGTAAAATTGCAGGTGGTCTTCTAGACGCACCAGAAGCAATTGGTGATAGCTTTGGTGGCTTTATCTCAAACCCAGTTCAACCACTAATGTGGATGGGCTTATACCTACTACTTAACGTTGTTATCGTTATGAAAGGTATCTCTGGTGGTATTGAGAAAGCAGGTAAGATCCTGATGCCGCTTCTTTTCATTATCCTTATTGTAGTATCAATCAAAGGCATTATGCTTCCGGGCGCGATGGCTGGTCTTGAGTTCCTATTCAGTCCTGACTTCTCTAAAGTAGACAGCAATGTAATCCTAGCCGCTCTAGGTCAAGCATTCTTCTCTCTAAGTCTTGGTATGGGTTGTATGATGACATACGGTTCTTACCTTAAGAAGAAAGAGAACCTAGTTCAGACAACAGCAATGGTAACCGCAATGGATACTGGTGTTGCTATTCTAGCTGGTGTTGCAATGTTCCCTGCAATGTTCGCGTTCGGTATGGAACCTGCAGCGGGCCCTGGTTTAGTATTCGTTGTTGTTCCTCAGCTATTCGCTGAAATGGGCGGCGTAGTTGGTCTTCTATTTGCTCTTATGTTCTTCGTTGGTTTGAGTGTTGCGGCACTAACATCTTCAGTATCTCTACTTGAAGTTGTGGTTTCTTACCTAATCGATGAGAAAGGCATGAAGCGTGTAACAGCGGTACTGTCTGCAAGTGTTGTAATGGCGATTCTATGTATCTTCGCTTCTCTATCACTTGGCGGCTTCGGTCCAACACTGTTTGATACTGGCGCGTTCGACATTTTCGACCTACTAACGGATAAGATTTTCCTAGCGGTTGGCGGTATGTTGGTATGTATCTTCGCTGGTTGGAGACTAAACCGTGCTGACCTAGAGAAAGAAATCACTAACGATGGTGAAGTATCTTTCCCACTATTCGGTCTATGGTACACGCTAGTTAAGTACATCATCCCAGTAGCTATCGCAATCGTTGCATTCATGGGTATCTCTTCTGGCTTCGACAGCGGTAAAGGTGCAATCATGCTACTAGGTATTGGTATTATTGCTGGCTCTGCGCTTATCTCTAAGAAGCTATAGTTTTAAGAAGCTACAATCGCGAGCTAAAGTAAGTTAAGAAACGGGAGCCAATGGCTCCCGTTTTTTTATTCAAATACTTAATTCTTATCAAAAAATAAAACATTACATTCACTAAAGTTATCCGTCACCTAGCCGATATATTGAATATCAAGAATTTTTGATCGGTATTTAATTTAGGTAGGTGTTGTGTGAAATTGTCAGTGAGAAAGAAACTGTATGCCGGTTTTGGCTCTATATTGGCGGTGCTTGTTACGTTAGTCAGTATTGTATGGATAGAAGTTATCGGCGCGCACCAGAGCGCAGATGAAATTAGAATGGACGATGTTCCGGGTACTGTTACCTACCTGGTACTGATTGATGAAGCGGGTGATGTATACCGAGATGCGCTTGGTGCAATTACACTGGTTGATAACGCACTCAATGATTATCGAACCAGCAAGAACGAATTTGCTCAAGCTATCGAGCAGGCTAAGCGTTTGGAGAGTAGAGGTTCGGAAGACCACCGCCGTATTCAGCGAATTGAAGACCTGATGGGGCGTTTCACTCAAGAGTTTGAATCAAAGCTTGTGCCGAAGATCAATGATGAAGCTGCGCTACTAGCCAATATTCAACAGCTACGATCTTTGTATGAGAGCAATCTTATCCCTATTGAGAACTTACTGGATCAAGCGTCAGCAAGTGAGCGCGCAGATACAGAACAGTCACTACTGACACTAACCGACACGTTTACTACCATCGAGCGCACTATCATGGTGTTGTCTGCTATTGCGATTGTCTTTGGTTGTGTGATTGCGTATCTATTGTCTAGCTCTATTACCAATCGTCTTACTCGTGTAGAACAAGTAGCACGACGTGTAGCAAATGGTGACCTAACGGCAGGCGACATTATTGATGATTCTGGTGATGAATTGGCTGAACTGGCTAAGTCGATTAACCAGATGCAGAAATCACTAGTAGACCTATTAGGTTCAATCTCGTCTGTGACTCACCAAGTCCAATCGGTTACAGGGGAGCTCTCTTCTATTAGCCAAGACATCGTTACTGGTGCATCAGCTCAAGCAGACAAAGCTAACTTGATTGCAACGGCTGCTGAAGAGCTAAGCTTGACCATTTCTGAAGTGGCGCAGCAAGGTACTTCAACTTATGAAGAAGCACGTCGCTCAGAAACCTCTGCAGAAGATGGCCGCAACGTGATTGTTGAGATGGTGGCGAGTATTCAACAAGTGTCGACTCAAATGAGCGATATGTCGTTGCAAATGAATACTCTAGGTTCTCACGGTGAGCAGATTGGTAGCGTTATCAAGGTAATCGAAGACATTGCTGAGCAAACTAACCTGTTAGCTCTTAACGCTGCAATTGAAGCGGCACGTGCAGGCGAGTTTGGTCGTGGTTTTGCTGTGGTAGCCGATGAAGTGCGAGCGCTAGCAGAAAGAACAACCAAAGCGACACGAGAAGTCTCGGGCATCATTCAATCGATTCAATCGGGCACTCAAGAAGCGGTGACTTACACTCAAGATAACTGTCGTTTAGTTGAGATTGGTGTTGAGCAAAGCTCAGGTGCTGTTTCGGCTCTAGAAGCGATTGTGAGCGGTGCGGGCAATGTACAAAGCATGGTTAACTCTATTGCGACTGCGGCAGAAGAACAGACGGCTGTGACCAAAGAAATTGCAGCGGACATTACCGCGATTAGCGATATCTCTGAGCAATCTCTGCAGCTAGCAACTCGTAGCTCCGAAAATACATCAGGCTTGAACGCTAAGGTTGCTGAGCTAGAAGCATTAGTTGGTAAGTTTAAACTGGCGTAAAGCGGTAGCTTGGTTCTATTTACCTATTGGTAATCGAGTAAAGACCACGCACTGCTCGCTAGTTGCTGAAAAGAAGCCCAACGATTCAATATTTATTGAGTGAGTTGGGCTTTTTCGTAGCTGGAATCTGGGTTCAGACGCGGTATACTCCACGTTCTACAATGGAGCTAGCCTTTAATGTTCGATATTCTTCTGAACCACTCTGATTTTTTACTTATCAATAAGCACCCTGGAGTCAGCGTCCACAAAGACGATGGCGATACCATGTTGCTTCAAGAAGTTGCTAAGGCAATTAATGAGCCTAAGCTGTATCTCGTTCATCGACTAGATAAAATGACTTCGGGCATTCTGCTGCTGGCAAAAAATGCGTCGGCGGCGAGCGAGCTTTCACAGCTATTTGCAAAGCGTGAAGTAGAGAAATACTACCTTGCGATCGGTTCTAAGAAGCCAAAGAAAAAGCAAGGTTTGATCTCAGGAGACATGGAGCGCTCACGACGCTCAAGTTGGAAACTTCTGACATCCAAAGAGAACCCTGCGATTACTCAGTTTTTATCAGCAACGGCTGAACCCGGTGAGCGTCTGCTGTTATGCAAACCCTATACGGGGCGAACTCACCAGATCCGTGTCGCGATGAAGTCGATCGGCTCAGCCATTGTTGGTGACCCTATTTATAATCCATCGAGTGAGGCTGACAGAGGTTATCTGCATGCCTTCGCGATTCGATTTGCCTATCAATCACAAGCCTACGAATATGTCTGCGATCCAAGAAGCCTAAACTCCTTGGGTGAGAAGTGGCATCAAGAAACCGTGTCGAACGGTTTGGACAGTTGGCTTGAACCTTGGTCATTAACTTGGCCAAAGCTAAACACTAAGTGAGTGAAATAATGGAAGCATCAGCTTTACCTCTGTTTTTTAGTCATATTGAACAGCAACTTAATGAAGTACCAAACGAACTACGCCGTATTTTCCACGGGCGCGGTAAGTTTTGGCCTGGTCTAGAGCAACTGACATGTGATTGGGTTGATGGACAGCTACTGGTTAACGTGTTCAAAGAAGTAGACGACGAATTCTTGTCATCTCTCAAAGCTGGATTGGTTGAACTCACTAACAGAGATATCTGGCAATCAAAGCAGGGCACAAGCATTGTTCTGCAACACCGTTATGCCGATGGTGCGCCTTCAGAGGTTCTATGGGGTGAGTTGAATGACTCTCCGGTTGTGGTTGAGCATGGTCTGAAGTACCAATTAGACATTGGCCGTAATCAGAACTTTGGTTTGTTCCTAGACATGCGTAATGGTCGCCAGTGGGTACAAGATAATGCTAAGGATAAGAATGTTCTTAACCTGTTCGCATACACTTGTGGTTTCTCTGTCGCGGCTATCGCTGGTGGCGCTCGTCAATGCATGAACGTGGACATGTCTCGTGGCTCGTTGAATAAAGGCCGCGATAACCACCGTCTGAATGATCACGATATGCGCTCGGTTAACTTCCTTGGCTACGATATTTTTAAGTCGTGGGGAAAAATCAAGAAGGGCGGTCCTTACGAGCTCGTTATCATCGATCCACCTTCGTTCCAAAAAGGCAGCTTTGCTCTAACCAAAGATTACAAAAAAATCTTACGTCGTTTGCCTGAACTTCTAACTGAAGGCGGTGAAGTGATTGCGTGTGTGAACTCACCAGCAGTCTCACCAAACTTCCTGATTGAGACGATGGCAGAAGAAGCACCAAGCGTTGAATTCATTGAGCGTCTGGACAACCCGCCTGAGTTTGTCGATGTCGACCTTGATTCAAGCCTAAAGGTTCTGAGATTTCAAAAACTTAATTGATATATCTTGATTCGATAGTGAAAAATAAGCCCCACCCTAAATTTAGGGTGGGGCTTATTTTTCTTCGAAGCAAAAGTTTAGAGCTATCACCCTACTTAATTTTATTTTAGAGCTCACGTGTTGTTTTTTTGTGATGGGTGTCTCATATCAGTAACAATTAAAACTTGGTCAAACCTTAGTCATATACACCTGGTTTATGTGTGCTTGGTAACTTATTGTGCGCATTTTAGACTTGCCCTGATCATAAATTAACCCCTATTGATTTGAGTGTTATTAATTTAATGGTTTTATTTGATGTTGGTTCATTTTAAATACTTATTTTCCGGCAATTATAAACTATAAATAATTTGTCTGTAATCATATAAATGAGTAATATTTTGCTAACTTTCTTTACGGGGTGAAATTCCGTATGAAAACAATCAAACTACATGGAAAATTAACTATGCTTACAAAACTATTCGTTAACACCAAAATCGTGCTAGAAAACTACAAAAATAACGAGCAAGGTGTTACAGCTATTGAATATGGTCTAATTGCTGCGGCTATTGCAATCGTTGTTGGTACTGCTGTCACGCCACTTGGTGCGCAGTTAGGGCTTATTTTTGATAATATTAAAGATACATTAACAGCTGCAACTCCAACTCCTTAATCGATTTGCGAGGAATTGAATCCTGGTGGTTAATTATCTTAGCCACCATTTCTCTAATTATAATGTATAAAGACGTTAAAAATAGAACGATTTCAAACCTGGAATGTATTCTTGTATTGATAGTGGTCTTCCCTTTTTTTTTGTTGTATGGGGAATCCATCTCATTACTTTACGCTTTAAGCATTGTTGTTATTGGTGTGGTTCTCAACCAATTGTCTATCCTTGGTGCTGGTGATACAAAGTTATTAGCAGTTTACTCATTCGCCATCAGACCTGATTATTTATGGCCGATATTGTTCTTAATAGTATGTATCGGTGGCTTATTATCAGTGGTGTATTACGTATATGGGCGATTAACCAATATAGAAGAAACAAAGCAAAGAGGAGTTCCTTATGGCGTTCCTATTTGTATTGGCAGTTATTTAGGTGTGCTAGCCTCGTTATAAGGTCAACAAAGTGAAAAAAAACATCATTCTTGGTATGGCAGTCATCGCTATATTATTTGGCTTATATGGTTTGGCTGGTAGCTTATCGAAACAAGATCATGAGTCGACAACGATCAAAGAAAAAGAAGAAGTGACGGTCCAGGTATGGACACTTTTAGAAAATGTAACAAAAGGTCAACATGTTGAGCGCAGCCAACTAAAGCTACAACGTATTCCTGAAAACGAAGCAAACACAAAAGGTGTCGTAAGCGACATTGATTTAGACTTTGCTCCAGGCTCTGTCTATCGACAAAATATTATCGAAAATTCAGTGGTATTCCCTGAACTAATAATTAATCCTGAGCAAGATGGTTACGTAGAATTGGTTATTGCACCAAATCGCGTTCCATATGCAATTAAAACGGAAGCCGAATCAGTCATTGGTGGAATCATAACGCAAGGCACTTTGGTCGATATACTTTCTATTTCGACGCCAGATACTTTGTTAGTGGAAACATCAAGCAACCGCAAGAACTCGGTATCTGTGACCCCTATAGTTATGGGAGTTAAAGTCCTTCAAGTCAATAAGCAGCTTATTGAAGCAAGCAGAACCTTACCTGAATCGACTGAAATCCGATTGATTGTTGAACTGACTCGCAACCAAGTCGCTAAATTAACAATTGCCAAACATATTTCGTCATTGGAAGTTCATAAATCGATTGGTGAATACCAAAAATCAGACTTGCAAGCAGATGCAGGAGATGTTTTACCGGGCTTTAAATCGATCGTTGAGTTTAGAGCAAATCAAATCGTTGTAAATTAAAGCTTAGGTTACTATGCGTTTAACATATTTTAAATGGCTACTTTGTATGTTTGCCAGCACTCTATCATTCTCAGGATTTGCTCAATCCATCACAAATTTATCTAAAGGTGGGATGCAAACTATTACGGTTCTAGCTGATATCCAATCAGTTTTTATTTCTGACCCTGAAATTGCGGATTATCAAGTAATAGATGAACGTAAAGTGGTTGTCTTCGGAAAAAAACTTGGGCGAGCATCGTTAGCTATTTATGGTGAAGAGGGTAAAACATTGGCTTCTCGGAAGATCTGGGTTAATCCGAGTCTCGACCATATTCAACAACAAATACAAATATTACACCCAAATGCGCAAGTCATCGCAGCAAATATTGGGGAACAAGTTGTTTTATCCGGAGTTGTTGCAACCGAAAGCGAACGCGACAAAATTAATGAGTTAGTTGGTACTCTTTTGGAAAAATCAAAAGAAGAGTACAAGCTAGAGTGGGACCTCGGTGACGACGAAACTCAAGAAATACTATTTATGAAACGCAACTATTTCGAAGGGGTTGTAAACAACATCGAAGTTTCGACGGTAAAACAAGTAAATGTGAAGCTGTCAATTGCAGAGGTATCACATTCATTTCTTGAAGAATTTGGTGTGAGCTATGGAAGTGAAGGTGCCGGGGCTGGTGTTTTTGTCGACAAGCTGACGAGCTTTAGTGCTTCTGACATTGTCTCTGTGATCACTGCGATTGGTAACGATACGGTAGGTCAAATCCTAGCTGAACCAAACCTTTCGGTTATTTCTGGTGAAACGGCGAGCTTTTTAGTTGGTGGTGAGCTTCCCGTTGTTACTGTTGTCGATGGCACAACCAATGTTGAATACAAAGAATTTGGTATTCGTTTAGAGTTGGCAGCCAAAGTTCACGATGACGATAAAATCACGTTGGCCCTAATGCCGGAAGTCAGTTCATTGGACACTCAATACAGTAATGAAACGTACGACCTGCCAGCACTAAAAACACGTCGAGCTAGAACAACAGTACAACTTGGTGATGGGAAAAGCTTCGTTTTAGGTGGCCTACTGAGTACTGAAGACAAAGAGTCATTGAGCAAGGTCCCATTCGTAAGCGAAATCCCTGTGTTGGGAGCCTTATTTAGAAATACGGGAACTGAGCGAAGTAAAACAGAATTGGTAATCGTCGCAACTGTGAATTTAGTGAAGCCAATCGAACCTAACCAAATACAACTGCCTACGATGAGAAAGACAACAACTTTGGAGCGTTTTTTCGTTATCGAAAATCAATATGAGCAAGCGAGCTCGATTTGGACTCAGGAAGTGTTGGCTTCAGGAGGATTCCAAAAATGATTATTAAAATGCATTTAAAGGCTCTATTTGTCGGTGTACTTGTTGTCGTTTCGAGTGGATGTGCGGAAAAGGTCCAAGAAAGGCGCGGTCAGTCGATTGAAGTCATACCCGTTGAACATACATACTCGTTTATCATAAAGAAAACAGGTCAAACAAAAGTAGAAGTATTTGAACTTATTGATGAAAATCTTGATGTACTGATTGAGAAAGGTAGCCAATTAGTCTGGCACACACAGCAAGGAAAGCAACTAGCAGACCTTGCGGCTGAGTATATGAGAAATAAAGGAGTTAACAGTAAGCTGATTTTCTTAGAACGAACTGATATGCCTAACGAACACCTATTTGATTTAACATTACGCTACACCCAACACAAAACTGTAACGAAGGTTTGTACCTATGAATCGATAGGTCGCTTTGGATATGGAGAAACCGGATGCTATGCTGATAATGCAAGATGGCAGTCCATGGTTAACCCTGAAAAAATGCTAAATAGTGTGCGATAGACGGTGATGACATGTTTGATCTTGTAGATATTTTAAAAACAAAAGTAGAAGAAAAAGTCGTGGTGCAAGAACAGATAACGTCTGTATTGTTCCACCAAACACAAGAATGTATTGATCTTGTTGAAGAAGCTTTTCGTTTTGAAGGAATTGTTCCTCCGTCAATGCTTAATAATTCAGATGAAAACATCAAACAACACGTACGTGAAGTTAATGTCGAAATTGCTATCGTAGAGTTGAATGTGACTGAAAGCGTCACTGAAGATATGAAGCGTATCAGTCATTTATTACCGAATAGTGCGTCAGTTATTGTCGTTGGTAGTGAAGATGCCATTTCGACTATACGTAACCTAAAAGAGATGGGATTTTATTACGTATTTTGGCCTATCTCTAAGACTGAATTAATCGATTTTGTTCGAAATGTTGATAATAATAGAAAGAAGAATAGCGGTTTAGGTAAGGACAGGACTGCAAAAAAAGTTGCGGTTTGGGGAACAAAGGGTGGTGTAGGAGCCACAATGTTAACGGCTGAAATAGCTTATGAACTCAGTGCGAAAAAGAAAAGTACCTGCCTTATTGTGGATCATGACTTCCGAGGTGGAAACCTTGATATTTTCCTTGGTGAAAAGCAGTTTCAGAAAAAGTCTGTCGCTCCAGGCGCGCTCACTACTGATTTAGACGTGAGTTATGCTAGTAGCATGCTTAAAAAAGTTAATAGCATGCTAGCTGTTTTAGCTGTTGAGTCAGAAGACTTAAATGAACTTGAGCTCAAAGAATATGCTCGTGCTATGTCCAAACAATTGGCTGGGCAATATAACTTTATTTTAGAGGATTTATCGCGTTCTTCTAATACTAAAACTGACCTAAAGTATATCGCTGAAAATAATGACATTATTACATTGGTTTTAGAACCGACTATATCAAGTGTCCGCGAAACAAAGCGTGTATTAGCTTCATTGGAATACCTAAACTCAAGAGCTCGATGTATCGTTGTTGTTAATTATACGATGGTGGAAAAATCGGCAACAATTTCCTTAGATGAAATCAAACAGTTCTTAGGTCGAAATGTTGATGTGGTTTGTCCCAACGAGATTCAAGTTGGCAAGATGGTTTTAGAAGGTAAACATATTTATCAACTGGGTCTTCCTATTAGTCAAAGCTTAAATCGATTAACGTCAATGCTTCTAGGCGAGAACGCTAGTAATACTGATGCCTCGCTGCTGAAAAAGCTCTTTAAGAGGTTTAAATAATGGATCAAGCTAAATCTAACTACATAGCTATCCGTAACCAAATATTTGAAGCTCTAGACGCTGAAGCTGTCCATTCATTGTCGAAGGAGGCTCTAAGCAAGCAGTTGACTAGCGCGGTTGAAATGCTAATTGAAACTCACAGCTTTTCTGTTGCGACTGTTGTCAAGAATGAATATGTTCGAAGTCTGGTTGATGAATTACACGGTCTAGGCCCACTGCAAAAGCTGATGGATGATGACTCTATTAGTGACATCATGATTAATGGCTACAACAATGTGTTTTTCGAAAGAAACGGCATTGTTGAAAAAGCACCTGTAAGTTTTATTGACGAGGCTCAGCTTCTACAAATAGCAAAGCGCATTGCTAGTCGAATTGGTCGCCGTGTCGATGATTCATCACCGACTTGCGATGCACGCTTGCCGGATGGTAGCCGCGTTAATATTGTTACACCTCCCATCGCGATTGATGGTACATCCGTCTCTATCCGTAAGTTCAAAAAACAGAGTATAGACCTAGGGCAGTTAGTGGATTTTGGGGCGATGAGTCCTGAGATGGCGAAAGTGCTTATGATTGCTTCTCGTTGTAGGTTGAATATATTAATTTCAGGCGGTACAGGCTCGGGGAAGACGACGATGCTAAACGCGTTATCTCAATATATTTCTGAGAAGGAGCGGATTGTTACCATAGAAGATGCAGCTGAACTGAGGCTTCTTCAACCCCATGTCGTTCGATTGGAAACTCGAACAGCAGGTATTGAAGGTACCGGTGCAATTACACAACGAGATCTCGTTATTAACTCACTTCGTATGAGGCCGGACCGAATAATCATGGGTGAGTGTCGTGGTGGAGAAGCATTTGAAATGCTTCAAGCTATGAATACCGGCCACGATGGTTCCATGTCTACTTTACACGCGAATACACCTAGAGACGCGATTGCTCGAGTAGAGGCTATGATCATGATGGCTACAAGTAGCCTTCCATTGGAAGCAATACGCAGAACTATTGTAAGCGCAGTCGATCTTGTCATACAGATTAGCCGCCTCCACGACGGTAGCCGGAAAGTGATGAGCATTACGGAAGTGGTTGGTATTGAAGGTTCGAATGTAGTGCTAGAGGAAATATTTAAATTTCAGCCGATGATTCAAAGTGAATCAGGCAAGGTCTCTGGTCGGTATGTTACCGCCGGTATGATGCAACGTTCCGTTCTGGTCGAGAAGGCAAAATTTTTTGGTTTAGAAGAGCAGCTCAATAGTGCATTTAGGGTTGGAGAGCCAGCGTGATTTATTGGTTAGCTTTGATATTTGGCGGAGCTGTAATGCTTATAGCGTTTTGGCCATCCACAAAAAAAGAACGTCACCAGTATTTAATGGAAGCTAATAAAACGCTCTATATAGAATCTATTGACGAATCTCAGCAAGCTGTAAATTTGAATGCTCTATCAAGTCAAACTTTGGTTCAAAAATGCAAAAGTAAGTTTGATAATGTAGTTCGTCAGCTTGGTCAATACGCCATGATAAAACTATTAGGGTACTTAGGTTTTCTTATTGTTTTTAGCAGTGTACTTAATCAGAAAATGATTAAAGTGGATGGTCAAATAGTAACACTTTCATTGGTTATTATTGGTCTATTCATAGGTTATCAATGGTTGCAGAATCGCGAACAAAGACGTTTTGAAGAAGCATTCCCCGATGCTTTGAGTATGCTGGCAAGTGCAGTAAGCTCCGGAGAGAGTATTACTCATGCGATTATTTACGTAGGTAAAACCCTAGAAGGTGAAGTGGGGAAAGAATTTAAGAAAATGGGGGAGCGCTTACAGGTAGGAGAATCGGTAGACTCTGTATTTAGAAAGTCGATTCAACGCTTCCCTTATCCTGCTTTTTACTTTTTTGTTATTACTCTTAGAGCAAATATGCAGAGGGGTGGACAGTTAAAACAAGTTATTAATAGGTTGAATCGCTTAATGTTTGATTCTAGATCTATTGAAAAGAAAAAGATGGCGATGACTTCAGAAGCTCGAATGTCTGCGAAAATTGTTTCGGCTATACCTATAGGCTTTATGTTTTTCATGCAATTTATCAGCCCGCAAAATTTTGACTTTGTAATGAATGACCCTGCGGGCAAGCCGATTCTTTATTATGTTCTGGCTAGTGAGTTTATTGGTTTGCTCATTGTTTGGTCCCTAATGAAAAGTGTAGAAAAGTAATGCAAACGCAAACGTTAATTTTTGTCTTTCTTGTTCTGCTATTCGCGTGTTTATCCTATCTATTTTTTAAGGTATACACCGAGATAGGTCGGCGAAGAATGCTTAATAAATTTTCACTTTTCGATGAACCTAAAGCCGAGGTGAGGAAAGGAGAAGGTTTAGATAATCTGTTTGATAACCTGTCATCGACTTTAACATCGTCAAAAGATGATATTGATAAAAAGTTAGATGACGCGGGGATTTATAATTCTAATATCTCGCAGTATTACATGCTAACCAAGTATGTTGTGGCCTTTTTAGGATGCGTTATTATTTACATATTGCTATCTAGGTTTGAATTTATACTTAACCAAATTATTGCAATGCTGGCCATTTGGCTTGTTTTGTGTGTCATTGCACCTGACAGTTACTTAGCGGTAAGGCAAAAAGCATTAAGACGAAAAATATCGAATCAATTACCATATCTTCTGGATCTGATGGCTATTTGTATCCAAACAGGAATGACTTTGGAGTCAGCTATGAGTTATTTGTCGCATGAGATGGAAGGGTTTGACAAGGATTTATCCTATCAACTAAATAAAATCAATGAACGTACTAAAATAGTAACTTTGGATATAGCGCTAGATGAGTTTTATAATCGGATACCCACTCCTGAGGTAAGAAGCTTTATTATGACTCTAAAACAAAGCCTAAAGTATGGGTCTTCAATCTTTGATGTGCTTACGACTCTCGCTTCAGATATAAGAGAAGTTAACATGTTAGGAGTCGAAGAGAAAATCGGTAAACTAGCAGCAAAAATGTCTATTCCACTAATCCTATTTATTATGATGCCGATCGTTATTCTGATTACGGCTCCGGGGATAATGAGAGTTATGGCCAATGTATAAAATAGTAATAGTGATAATTTTATCTTATTTTGTTTTTGGGTGTGCTAACAGTAGTTTGGATAGTAAATTGTCCGAATCCAAAGAATCAATATTAATCGAAACGAATAACTATCCAAAATTAATAGCTTATTATAAAGGTCAATTGAAAATTAAAGAAAGTGATTCAACTAGGATAAAGCTAGCAGAAGCATACGCGAATAATGTTGATTATGAATCTAGCTTATTTGTGATAACTCGTGTCAGAGAAAAAGATTCGAATGTAAAAGCAATCGTTGTTGAGTGCAACGCATTGTTTGAGATCGGTAATATTAGAAAGGCTGAATTGTGCCTTCTGAGGGCAAATGAATTAGATAAAAACAACCCTGAAATTGAGAATCAATTAGGCATAACCTATGCGTATTTAGGTTATATAAAAAAGTCGAAGTACTATTTTGAACGATCTAGAGAGCACTTTGTTGATGATGTGAAAATCAAGAATAACTTAGCGATGGTTTCTATGCTTGAGGGGGATTTTGAACATGCAGCTTCTCTGCTTCTGCCTATCTATATTAAAGGGGCAAGTAATGAGAAAATCGAGACTAATCTTGTCTTCTCTTTAGTGAAAATTAATCAAATAGATTCAGCGAAAAAAATCCTAGCTAGTCGTTATTCAGAAAAAGAGTCATTTCAGATCATAAATGATATCAAAAGTAGCCAGTCTGTAAACTCGCCCATAATATAGGTGGTTTTATGCGAAAAACGAACAATAGAAAAAAGCACTTGGGCATTGCATCTATCGAGTTTGCTTTGTCATTTATGGCGTTTTGGTTGATGTGTATTACTTGGGCTGAGATGGGCTACATGTCTTATGTGTCCTCGGTAAGTGACTATGCAATCTCCGAGTCAGTAAGAGATGCAAAAGTTGTTATTCAAGATTCTAGCACTAGAGGTGAATCAGGCTCTACTACTGATTTTATGCAGTCATTTAAAAATTCGATTCAAGCACAGGGATCTCTTTGGGGAGAGATGATTGACCCTAATAAATTCAGGCTTTCCATTCAATATTTGGATGATATTCAGGCTTTGTCATCATATAAAGGAGAGTGTGAAATTGAAGATGACAGTTTATATGAGTTGGAATGTGGGGAGCCTGTGAATAGTGTCATGGCTGTATATCGAATTGATTATGACTTTAAACCTATGTTGTCGTTTTTAATTGACACAGAGACTTTATTCTCACGTGAAGTTATCGTGATTCAGGAGTACGAGCGTGATCAATTTAAGATATAGACAGACAGGAACGTTCTCTGTTGAATTTGCATTACTAGGTGTTGTTTTTGCAACACTCTTAATATTGACGGGAGACGTCATTATAAAGCTATCAATACAAGGGAAGTTGGACCGTTTGTCTTATTCTCTTGTGAATGTGCTAAAAGAAAGAACTCAATTGTATGGTAAGAATGATAACACTTTAACAACGGATGATGCCAAAGCACTATATAAGGTAGCGAGAAACTCTTTGGAACGTACTACCGGAAATTACAGCCAAGCTAATTTGTCAGGTACATTCGAAATGCTAAGTTTTGACTTAAATGGCAACTCAAATACTACGACGGTCAAGCGCGGTGGAGGCTGTACCTTGACAGAAACCATTCAGGGTCTTCAAGCATTATCTATGATGACGTCATGGGGAAGAAGAGCTACGTTGTATCGAGTAACTCTCTGTTATAAAACAGATAATTGGGCTGGTGAGTTATTCGAGACCGACTTCACAACGGTTCAATCTTCTTCTGTCATGATGGGTAGGTAGTATGCGTCAGTCGTTAAACAAACAGAAAGGACATGCTGCGATACTATTTGCTTTACTCATCCCCGGCTTTTACGGTTTGTTTGCATTAGGAATCGATGGTGCCAGAGCTATACAAAATCGTGCTCGTCTGGGAGATGCTGCTGAAGTAGCTGCACTCGCACTTTCTGCGCAAAATAGCACAAGTTCACAGCATAATACTGCACTAGCTCGTTTATATGTAGATGCCTATATACGAGATAAAGAAACAAATGTGCCTATGAATATCGTTAGGACGGAGTGTCAGTTGACGGATCAAACTCAATGCGAAGGCGGTGCGAGGTATAGTCAGTATGATATTTCTATAACTACCACGCATGAATCTTGGTTTCCCGGTAACGAAAACTTTGTCGGCTTAGATGAAAAGTATTCTGTAAGTCATGCTGGTACAGCGAGAAAATATCAAGGTGACTCCATTGATATTGCATTCGTGACAGACTTTTCAGGTTCAATGGATTATTGGTGGGGTACAAAGAGAAAATATCAAGAGGTACAAGATATTATTTCGAACGTGCTCGTTGAGTTGGATAAATTTAACCAAGAAAGCGCCTCACCCGATGAGCTTAATAAGGTTGCCTTAGTTCCTTTTGCCGCATATTCGGTCGATGGGGTTGGTCGTCGGTGTAATGGTAGTAGGAGTAAAAGAAAAATATATTATTCAAACCAAATCGTGTTCGGGTGGAGCGATAAACAGAGTGCGAAAAATACAGTTGAAGATTTATGGCAAGTAAAAGAATCCGATGAGCGTTGTGATTATGTTGCTAATTATGATTATTATACCACCCCACTGACGTCTGATTTAGACAGTATTGACGATGATATTAAAAGTTTTTCACCTGATGGAGGTACAGCTTCTTATCAAGGTATTATGCGAGCAGCGCAAATCTTAAAAGCGACAAATAAACCAAACCCACGGCGGTTGATCGTTATACTTTCTGATGGAGACGACAGTGATTCGGATATGGCTAGCGCTTTGGTGGAGGAAGGGATGTGTACTGAAATTATCGACGGGCTGAGCTCTGATAGAACTGTTTCTGGGCGGCCAGTGACGGCACAGCTCGCTTTAATTGGCTTCACTTATGATGTTAATGACAATAGAGCTTTAGCTGACTGTGTTGGTGAAAGTAATGTTTACGATGCCTCCAACCCAGAAGAACTGTTGGAAATTATTCTAAACCTAATTTCAGAAGAAATTGGACATATTAAGTAGTAGGAAAGTTCATGAATCCACTAAAGTATTTATTTATCGCTCTTTTCTTCTTCGTGTATAGCGCGGGGAGTATAGCCAAAGAGAAAGAAGTCATGTTTAACGAGTATTGTGCAAAAGAAGGGATGGACATTGAGCGCTCTGTTAGAGTGGGAGAACCTATCTCTATTATCCCAAATGCTGGACCTTTCAGCATGCTTGAAACGACGAGTAAACACGAACTTAATAAAGATTTGCGTCAGTTTTTGATTGGTGAGGTCGGCGTCAGCGAAGGTTGTAGCGAGTTTCTAATCCTTAACGGTCAGTTAGAAAATGGAAGGCAAGACGATCCTTTGGCAAAAGTTTACTTTTCTTTCGACCGGTCTCAGTTAACAGACTCTTCTCTCTATATTCTGGATAAAATTGTAAAGTTAGCATCGTTGTCTAGTAGTAAGTTTTTGCTCGAAGGTCATACTGACAGCGTAGGAAGTTCTGATTACAATCTAGCACTTGGAGAACAGCGTGCGAATTCAGTAGCGTTTTATCTTCAATCAAAAGGGGTTGAAGGAATTAGCATTTTATCGAGTGGCGAATTAGCACCTGTAGACACTAACTCCACAAGTCAGGGAAGAGCGAATAACCGACGTGTCGATGTGATGGTAAATTAGATTCAACAAAATAAAGGATACAATTATCGATTGTATCCTTTTTTGGTGTCCTAATTTATTTTGAGAGTCTGGAACCCAAAATAAATACGCATGAACGTGGTTAGCCAACATGCCGCACCAAAGGTGTAAGCGATAACCGCAAAATGTTGAGGCCAAATACAGAACGCGATGAAACAAGCGATGGTTTCAGTGCCTTCGGTTAGCCCTGACATGTAGTACAGAGACTTATGCTTATAGACTGGGTTTTCGATGCCTCGCTTGCCTGCCATAACCGCAAACGCTAAAAAGCTGCTGCCTGTGCCGATAAAAGAGAAGATCAAAAACGCACCGGCAATGGCGTTGTGTTCTGGGTTGGCAATGACAAATCCAAAAGGGATCAGCGAGTAGAATAGGAAATCTAGGCTGATATCGAGGAAACCGCCCGCATCACTAATGCCTTGGATTCGAGCCAAGGCTCCATCAAGCCCATCACATACTCTATTAAACACAATGAAGCCTAACGCCCACTCATATTGTTGAAATGCCAACGCTGGAAACGCTAAACACCCAATCAGAAATCCGAATAACGTGGTTTGATTGGCCGTGATACCCAATTGGTTTAGTAATTTAGCAGACTGATTTAATGGCCACTTAATGACCTTAATGGAGTACTTATCCAGCATGGTTACTTCTCCATGGCCAAGACAGTACTTCTGCCCCTTGAGGTACATCGGCTTCGTCGTGCGTGACCATTAATGTAGGGATATTCGCTTTGGTCAGCTGTTCGAAGACCCAATCGCGAAATTGTGCTCTGAGCTCTTGGTCTAACTTACTGAACGGTTCGTCAAGCAGGGCGAGTTTAGGCTTGGCTAACAGCATACGAGTCAAGCTTATTCTTGCGCGTTGACCGCCGGATATTTGATCCGGGAAAGATTCAGCTAAGTGAGTTAGCTCTATGTCTTTTAGTGCAGCCATTGCTTGTTTTTGGCGAGCGGAACCTTTAACAGAGTTCGGTAACGAAAAGGCCAAGTTTTCCCATACTTTGAGGTGCGGAAACAACAAGTCATCTTGAAACAAAATACCGACTTCACGCTGATGTGATGGAAGCTCGTCGAGCTGAATATTGTTCAACACAACGGTGCCAGAGTACGAAAACTCTTCACTTAAGTGACCAGCAATCGCATCCAGTAAGGTCGACTTTCCGCAGCCACTCGGCCCCATCAAAGCCAGTATTTGGCCAGATTCTAATGTGACGTTTAGCGCTGAGAACAGCGAATCTCCATCGGTTTTACGGATGGCGAGGTCGTTGAGGTACAGACTCATTACTTAGGAAACCTTTAAAAGTAAGACGGCGATATCTGAGTTGAAGTCGGCTGACTAATATCGCTAAAGAGAAAAAGAACAGAGGCAATAGGGCCTGCCAAATGGCATAGATTGCTGTCACCCTGCGGTCGAAACCACTGGTAAGTGCAACGGCTTCTGTGGTGATCGTGCTAATACGGCCCGCGCCGAGCATTAATGTTGGAAGGTATTGGGCCAAACTCACGCTGATCCCGACCGCCAAAGCAAAGGCAATCGCAGGAAGCAAGATTGGTAGTTTGATCGAATACCAACTCTGAAATGGCGATTTACCTAGGCTCAGCGAGGCTTTAATCAACCCATCATTGAAGCTTTTCCACGGGCCATCCAAAGACAGATACACGAACGGGAAAGCAAAGAAAACATGCGCCCAAATCACCCAGAACTCATAGGCACTACTGCCGATGTAGAGGGTCGTGACTTGCATACCAAACAACACTGAAAGCTGTGGTATTAGCATTGGAATAGCGATAATGAAGCCCGGAACTTGCCACTTGTATTTGATTCTGTATTCGTGAGCAACCAGCGCAAGCAACAAAGCGATTGAAGCAGCAATCAGACCAATCCATAAGCTTTGACCAACGGTGCTCATGATGCCTTCCCACTCGAACTCCCAGAAGCGCGTGCTGTAGCGGCTCGGCAGTAAATCAGGGAAGCGCCAACGCTGAGCAACGCTCCAAATTACCATTAAAGGAATGATCAGCAGTGAAAGGCTAGCAAGGACAGTGAATACCGTTTTCCCCGGAAGGTTTGCCCCTGTTCTTCCGGAATACTGCCAAGTTCGAAAGTACTTAAGAACCGCCCATTCAACTAAACGCGCCAAGGCGATGATCAACGAAGCTAAACCAAACAAAACGATGGCACCAGCAGCAGCTCGCGGAAGTAGGTTAAGATCCGGATCGTTGAACCATTGCCATACCAAAACGGCAAAGGTCGGCGGGTTGGTTGGGCCTATGATCAAAGCAATATCGACAACCGAGACACTGTAAGCGAGTACCGCCAGCATTGGGAAACGAAGCTTAGTAAACCATTGTGGGAAAATACATTTCCACCAGATCTGAGCGCGGCTGTAACCGAGCGATGCACTGACCTTGGTGATACGCTCTACATCAATTTGCTGAAGTATCGAAATGCTCATCAGCAATAAGAAGGGGACTTCTTTGAGTGCGAGCATAATAATTAAGCCGAACGCGTATGGGTCTTTCACCAATAACGCCAATTCAGAGCTGGTAGCCGATTCGCCGAGCAAGTGATGTACCGCTCTTGCGCCAAGCCCCGTTGGACTAAACAGAAAAGCAAAGCCGATAGCGAAAGCTACATGTGGAATGGCAAGCATTGGCGATAGCGTAAACTCAATCTTTCTCCAAAACTTGTTTCCCCAAGAGGCTTGAAGAATACAAAAGGTCAGGAAGCAGGCTATATAGCTGCTTGCAATTGCTGAACCTAGGCTTAAGCCAATAGAGTGCCAAGCCCCTTCCCATTGAAAGACTTGGCTAAAACCGTTGAGTGTCGGCTCCTCTAAACCAAGGGGCGGGATGAAACTCAGTGACGAAGCCACGACTCCCGCTACCCCAGGAATGGTCGGGATAATGCATACAGCTATAACAACAAAATATAGAGCGCGTAGCATGAAGACTAGTTACCGTATCGCTTAAGCCACTCTTTCTCGAGCGCGTTTTGCCAGCTAGGGTGTGGTTCATCAACCGATTTAAATTGCTGGGTGTTTTTAGCGCTGCCAGTGAGGTACTTGCTGCTCAGAACCGAAGGATCGCCCCAAACATTGAGGTCCCCCTTGCGAGACTGTGCTTCAGGGCTCAGTAAGAAGTTAATGGTCACTTGAGCACCCGCGGTTGCATTGGCGTTCCAAGGAATCGCAAGGAAGTGAATGTTAGATAGAGCGCCGCTTTCTAGAGCATAAGCCTTAGTGGTTTCGGCTAAGCGACCACTGGCTTGTGCTGAATAAACAGAGTTTGGATTAAACGTAATCGCGAGATCGATCTGTCCGTCATCCAGAAGTTGGATGCTTTCCGATGTGCCTGCTGGGAACTGCTTTCCACCGCGCCACGCCACTTTATGGAATTTATCTAAGTAAGCCCACAGTGGTGCCGTTACTTCTTGGAAGTTGTCTTCTGAAACCGGCTGAGCCAGCGCAGGGTTATTGTTTGTTAGTTCAATCAGTAGTGACTTAATGAAGCTCGTGCCATGAAACTCTGGTGGGCGAGGGTAGCTTAAGCGGTTCGGGAAAGCCTGAGCGTAGCTTAACATCTCAGAGAATGATTGTGGCGGGTTGTGAAGTGTTTCTTGGTCATGAATGAACACCAGTTGTCCCACGCCCCACGGTGCTTCTAAGCCTTCTGTCGGCTCTGAGAAATCGACATCAATTGGCAGAGACTTATCGACATACTGCCAATTTGGAAGTGATTCCGTAAATGGCCCAAACAATAGCGCGTTGTCTTTCATCGAACGGAAGTTCTCGCCATTAATCCAGACGATATCGACGCTGCCTTCACTGTTCTTTCCTGCCGCTTTTTCAGCAAGCAGTCGAGTGGTGGTTTCCGCAATATCGGTCACTTTCACATGCTTTAACGTGACACCGTAGTCACTTTGTAATTTCTTGCCTGCCCACTGTAGGTAACGATTGATCTCTTGGCTTCCGCCCCAAGCGTGAAAGTAGACAGTTTCTCCCTCTGCCTGCTGTTCTATTTGGTTCCAGCTGTCGATGGATGTTGCTTCATCAGCATAAATGGTTGCGCTGTATGCAACGGTTGCCATGATTCCTAACGTACTTACTATATTGTTCATAAACTTTTCCATTTGGTAGTGAACGGGCAAGAGCATTGTATTTTCAAACTCCCTAGGTCGTGTTGACCCTTCGTGGTTAACGAAAGATCAACATGCCCTAATAGTTATTCTATCTGTTTCTGAAATAAATTCTAATTCAACAGTAAATTCAATCAATTACTTGAGAACAAGCAGGGAGTTCTCGGTTGAGTTTTGTTCGATCTGTAATCACCTCGAAAACTCGACAGACTCTAGGCTTTTGCCATCCTAGCAACAGACCGCTGAACCGTTGAATTTATTGCATCTAAATGAGAGATTTTTGAGGTTTATTGGAGGCTGGTACGAAAAGTCGGCGATGAGTGTCAATTTTGAAGAAGTAGTGAGGGCAAGCTGACAATAAAAAAGGAGCCATCAGGCTCCTTTAATCAGTATTTGGTTTCGATGACGGATTAGTTTACCCAGTCACGAATTGTGTACGTTAGCGTGTGTACATCGTTTTTCAGTACTAGCGTATCGTTTGTTAGCGTTACGTCGCTCCACTCGCTTAGAGTAGCAGAAACCGATTGTTCGATTTCCATCGCAGAGCCGTGACACATTTTCATTGTCATGCCCATTTGCTTGATACGGAATTGACCGTCTTTCAGCTCGCCTTGACCGAAGAAGTTGTTACAACCAGCCATGCCGTTTGCAGTCATCTTTTCGCCGATCTCTAGACGAGGAGCTGCTTGGTCTTCGCTTTTCACAATGTCCTTGCCATCAATTTGCGCAAGTTCCCAATTATGGTGCTGTAGATCGGTTGGTGTTACTTGCATCGCGTTGTCACCTGTTGTTGTGCATGCTGCTAGCATCATAGGTAAAGCGGCTACTGCTAGTAATTTTTTTGAACTAAACTTCATATTATAAGGCTCCAAAGGAAAGAACGAAGTTACCGGATAAGTGTAACTTGATGGGTTCAAAGTATAGTTTACAAAACACTATATGTGTCAGTATAAGGTCATAGTTTAGTATGGGTTTCATGAGCCATGCGACAAATTAATCGCTTATTTTTGAGAGAGTAAGCGTAATTTTGAATGTGTAAGGAGGCATGGTGGAGCAGTTAGAGTTTTTCCAAGTTCCAAGCCCTTGCGTTGGGGTTTGTTCAAGCGATGACAAAGGCTATTGCAACGGTTGTATGCGCAAGAGAGAAGAGCGCTTTAATTGGATGTCGATGACACCGTCAGAACAATTGCACGTGATAAAGCTGTGTCGTCAGCGCTATAGAAGAAAAATAATGAATCAAAAAAACTTGATTGGTAAGCAGGTCGATGAAGAGGGAAATACCAGTCCCCAAAGAGATCTTTTTGGCTAAAGAGGAAGTATTTAGATTTTATTTAACTCCGAAGTAACTATTACTTTACATAATGGTTGGGGTGTAATATTAAAGTAGGTACCTTTGTACCAGAAGGAGTGGTGTCGGTATGAATAAAAAGAACGTAAAAATCAAAAAAGAGCCAGTCAAAGCACTTGACCGAAAACCGATCGGGGCAAAAGATGACCCTGAAGAGACTCCGCGTGATTGGCATTCGATGTCAGAAGAAGAACGAATGGAAATCCTTTCTCACCTCTCAGACATGCCTTTCCAATAACACCACTGGTTCTTCAGAGCCTTTCTTAAAGCTCAGTTTTCAGAAACAAAAATGTGATTAAACAAACATGTGATTCGCTTTCGTTACACCACGATGGTACGTGCAAAATGTATCATCGGCCTCGGTGGTTTTACTGTGAATCTTAATGTTTGTGATCACTTCTACCGCCCCTGCATCGTAGCAAGCTTGTTCTGCTTTTTTAACGATATCGAGTAATTGATTGAGTTCACCTTTCATTGTGGTTTCCATCGCACCAACTTGGAAAGGGACATCGGCTGCTTTCACAACTTCAATGGCTTTATCAACTACTTCGAAGTTGTTGCCTTCTTTAACGCGAGGGATCACTTGGAAGGCAACCATCACTTCTTTTTCTCTTTTTAACTCAGACACTTTCTGCTTACTCAATGATAGGGATTTGTTGTAGATGATAGGTTAATGCGGAGATAAATTCTACAGCGGTTACGCTGCTTTATTTATGACACGAGTGACTGGAGATATCGGACTACTTGCTACCCCAGTGGTCACTTACCCAACCACCTATGTGCTCATCAAAATGACTGCCACTGAACCTCTGGTTGCGTTCAACCGAAGTATCACAATCATCTTTATTATCTATTAGGGTTTGTATGTAGTTTGCCATCGGGTCATTGGAACGTTGACGATCTCGGCGAGTTGCCACTTCCTTAATCAGTTGTAATCGATATGTAGAGCTAGCACGTTTCATTTCAATGACCTCCTGTTGTAGACACTAATAGAAAAATCTAGTTGCTAGATATAGGGGCGTCAACGTGATTTAAGAGTATTTTTTTTGAGCAACCAAGAATCAATACGTTGGCATCATAATTCACAAAAATGTCATTTAAGTTGGCAACTTTAGGGAAGTTTTTGGGTGTGAGTTTGTATTTTGTTGCATATAAAAAGGCCCAGTACAAACTGAGCTTATTATTTTATTTCTGGTTGCTTAGCGCTATTTCTGGTTACTTAGAGCTATTTGGTTTGCTTTTAAATTGCTTAATGCTCTTCTTTTGGGCTGTTCTTCGATTGGCCATTTTATCTTTAGGTGGACGCTTGCGAGCGGTCGCTTCAGATGCAGGTTTGTCTGTGACTGGGAAGCCTTCCAATGACTGTAGTGGCAGTGCTTTGTTGGTTAAAGTGCGAATGGCGGTCAGGTAGTCAGTTTCACTGTGGCTAACCAGCGAGATTGCACAACCAGTACTTCCTGCTCTCGCCGTTCTTCCAACGCGGTGCACATAAGTCGCTGAATGAGGTGGTAACTCAAAGTTAATCACAATAGGTAGTTGATCAATATGGATGCCTCGAGCCATCACATCAGTCGCGATAAGCACACGAGTCTCGCCATTTTTGAAACTTTCTAATGCTTGCTCTCGTTCTTCTTGGCTCTTATTTCCATGTAACGCACTCACACTGATTTTGGCTTTATTCAATCGTTTGGTTAATGCATCGGCATTGTCTTTTGCGCCAATAAATACCAATACTTGCGGCCATGTGTGTTGATTGAGTAGTGCGATGAGCGCTTGAGCTTTACTGCCTTTGTTCACTAAATACAGGGTTTCTTCAATAGTCGCGACCACGCTGTTTTCTTGATGTGTCGTGACTTTAACTGGATTTAAAAGAAGCTCTTCAGCTTGCCCTACTAATTCGGGCGGAAGTGTCGCAGAGAACAACAGTGACTGACGTTTACTTGGTAGTGCTGCAGTAATCGCTTGAACATCTTGCCAAAATCCCATGTCGATCAGGCGGTCGGCTTCATCAAGAACCAATGATGAACACCGAGCTATATCCAGTTCATCACTTTTGATTAAAGCAAGTAGGCGGCCCGGTGTGGCGATGGCTAATTGTGGTTTAGTCGATAATTGTTGCTGTTGATCATCAGTATTTACCCCGCCCGTTAGCGTTACCAATTTGATATTGAGCGTTGTCGCGATCGGTTCTAAAGATTTGGTCACTTGAGATGCAAGTTCACGGGTTGGAACAATGATCAGTGCTTGCAGTTCATTCACATCTTGGTTGATGTTATTCAGTAAAGGTAAGCCGAACGCCAATGTTTTACCGCTGCCCGTTTGAGCCAATGCGAGTACGTCTTTCCCCGCAATAATGGTAGGAATTACCGCTTGCTGTATCTCTGTCGGCTTATTGAATTGAGATGAGAGCGCGGAGACGGTTTTTGCGTTAAGGGTGAGGCTATCAAATGACATAAATGAACCAAGTATCAAAATGGAGGTGGAGTCTATCAGGGCTACAAATGTTAGAGAATCAGTTTTGTATGTTAGACGATAAACACATTCATTATACGCGCGAATTATGTCTGTTAGCTATACGCGATAATTAAGCGTTTATCATATTGTAATGGCACTGAATGGACGTACAATGTCCGCCCTAAAAATGTTCATGAAATGAGATCGAAATGAGTTGGGACAGTATCTGGCTGTTTATCGTTATCGTGTTTTTTATTGCCATTATCCCGGGCCCAAATGCGCTGTTGGTATTAAGCACAGCCTTAACTCAAAGGAAGCTGTTCGCATTTGTGAACGTGTTGGGCGTGTCATGTGGTTTCTTTTTTCATGCCTTTATCTCGGCTAACGGCATAAGCTTATTACTGTCGAACACTCCCATGGCCTTTGAAGGGCTAAAGTGGGCTGGGGTTTTGTATCTTGTCTGGCTTGGGTATAACCATTTTCGTGCGGCGCTGCGCGCTCAAGAGGGCGTGCTCATTGTGGTCAGTGCATCGGGAAGTAAGCTTTATAAGCAATTTTTCAAAGGGCTTCTCACTAATCTACTGAATCCTAAAATTGTCCTGTTTTATCTTTCTATATTCCCTCAATTTGTTTCAACAGATGCGATTGTGACAGACAGTTTGATACTTGGTGCAATTCAAGCGTCAGTGGTGTCGATGTGGTTCTTAGTTGTGATCTTAATGGCGGATACCTTTAAGCGCTTGTTAGTTCAAAAGCGCACCTCGCAAATGATGAACATTGTGTGTGGGATTCTATTCGTGGGCTTCAGCATTCAGTTGGCATTGTTTCAGCTTTAGGGTGCGATGCGAAGAATTGGGTTTTTAGCTATTGGTTCAGTTCATTTCCGGCTTAGTTCTCGTTTCCATCTTAGTTTTCATTTCCGATTCAGTTCTCATTTTTTACTGAATGCTAAGCAATCAGTGTTTCTCTGTATAAATCTCTAAAGCATTAGCTCGGGAAGTCGATATAATTATTAGCTATCAATTTGGTGAATGTGTTTATTTGAGACCAATTGAAGCTACAGCCTATTGCTTGACCGAAATAACAGAGACAGGGAGTCACTAATGCGTGAAGATTCATTCACCCAGAAACGCAAATATTACCGCTTAAAGTACCCTCAAAAGGCTCGTCCGGTGATGCGAATTAAGGATGAGCTTTTTCATGTCAGCGAAGTTTCTGAAAAGGGTGTACGCCTGATGATGCGTAACATCATTCCGGTTTATCGTGGCTTTTCAATGGCCGGCACCTTGAGGTTGCATGACAACAACAGTATCGATATTAGCGGTGCTGTATTGCGACAAGAAGGTGACGAAGTGATCGTTCAGTTATCACAAGGCCCAAGCTTCAAAGATATGGTGTCTGAACAACGCCACATTAGGCAAAGATACCCAGTGTTTTTTGCTAGCCTCAGAGTGGCATAGAAAGCTTTTAAAGTTAGATTCACTCATCCAAGCCGATATTAAAAAACCAGCACTTTCACAAGTGCTGGGCTTTGTTCTATCTATAGCCCAGATTCTTATAAACCAAAGGCGATACAGGTAAAGCTAATGAGCTTAGTTCGCCTTATAGCTCGTCTACTGTAGCCCAAACTGCGGCTAGCATGTCGTGACCAAACGCGACACTTCGCTCTGGAGACCAGCCGTAAAGTTCGTCAGCGTGGCTGATGTGATCTTTAAATGGCATCTCGACGGTGTAAGCCAAGCACTTGAACTGCTCACCAATCCAGTTTGTGCCAACTGTCATGTTTGCTTTGCCCGGTTCGTCTTTATCGTAACCAAATTCATCTTGGAACTCTGGCGTGATAGTGAGCAGTGCTTGCTTGAAGTAGTTCTCTAGCTTCGCGATGCGCTCGTTGTAAGAAGGTGTGCCTTCGCTACCGGCTACAAAGTTATATGGAATCGCTTCGTCGCCGTGAATGTCTAGACACAGGTCAACGCCCGTTTCTAGCATACGCTCGCGAACAAGGAATACCTCTGGGCTGCGTTCCATAGAAGGTGATTGCCATTCGCGGTTCAGGTTAACACCAATCGCGTTAGTACGCAGGTGACCGCGGATGCTGCCATCTGGGTTCATGTTTGGTACAACGCGGAACACAACGCTGTCTAGAAGAGAGCGACCGACCGTATCTGTTTCATCAAGCAGGCGTTGTAGCAGACCTTCGATTAGCCATTCAGCCATCGTCTCGCCTGGATGTTGGCGACCGATAACCCAGATATTTTTCTTCTCTTCACTTGGCTCGCCGATAGTTAGCAAAGTGATGTCGTTGTTGTCTAGCGTGTGACCTAGAGTTTCAAGCTTACAAGCAGGGTGCGTTTGAGCATTGTGCAGAAGATCTTGGTGACGATCGTATGAGTACGGCGCGAAGTACGCGAAGTACATTGAATCGTGTTCAGGGATGATATCGAAGCTTAATGTATCGCCATCGAACTGAGATGGGATACGGAACCACTCTTCACGGTCATACGATGCAACTACATCGTAATCTTTCCAGCCTTCAGGGTAGGCAGATGTTGCCAATTGACCGATTTCAAAGTGGTGAGATTGTTGAGCTTCACTTTCTAAGCGGAAGTGAAACCACTGAGAGATTTCAGTTTGGTAGTCTGCTGGGATCGTCAGTTGAATGTTTTGTGGTGAATCTGCAGAAACGACGTGAATGTTGCCGCTTTCGAAATTGCTGAAAATTTTCATTGTAGTTTTTATCTCGTAGTTGAGTTGCCGTAAGACTAGCACACTTTTTTTCGAGCAAACCACTAACTAAATCGTAATGAGATGTTATTTCAACTATCTACTTTTTAGTTCTCTACTTTGAGCAGTACTTCCTATCTATCGACGCTGACAAGTTGTACACCCACGACAGGCTGAACGTGTGTGGCGATCTAACTTGCTGCGTTGAACCTTACAATAAGCGTTTTTCAGCGCTCTTCTTCCTGAGAACCAATCATCGGGTTTTGACAGGATCAGATAACCATTAAAGCGTTTCATAAGCTCGACTCTATTTTGGTCGATGAACTTGCTATCAAAGCCAATCTCAAAGTAATCAAGCGCTTGTTCGATGGCAGTGAAACTCGCTATTTTTTGTTGGAATTCTGTTTGGCTCATGGGAAGTAGGTTTCTGTTCTGGTGACAACTATTGTATCGAGTTTACGATTTGTTTTATTGATTTTAGTTATGACTTACCTGGGTTTGAATCGTGGGCTTTTTAAACTTGAAGTGATCTTTTTAACTCTTTGAAGCTTATAGATAAAACATCAATGAACTGTGCAGGACAAAATCATGAACCGGATCAACCCAAAGAAACTGCTCCGCAGTAAATGGACGGCCGTTAGCCCTGTAAAGAAAGAAAAACACTTTATGGTCACAGAGGTCGAGTTTGAAGAAGGGGAGGTCATTCGTTGTTTAATAGAAGCGGTGATGACCAAACGTGAGGAAGACATCAACTGGCGGGATCTCACCGACAAGGATCATTGGCTTCCCGGTTGGAAATAAGGATAGCAAGTAGGGAGCAGTCCTTATTTCTAATTACCCGCTGCTGCACGTCCTTGCCAGTATTTAAGGCCTTCTAAGACACCCTCAGCATGTGTTGCTCTACTCGTGTATACGTTGTCTCTATCCGATAGGTGAGCAACCTCTGGGTAATGGTTAGCAACCAGTATCGAGTTTACGCCTTCAATGGTGAGCATTGAGGTGTCGTTAGCTGAGTCACCTGCGACGCACACTTCTGCAACGCTCAAATCGTGTTGTTCGAGTAGGTGGTGAATCGCAGTCGCCTTGTTAACGCCTTTTGGTGTGATATCTAAGTACCAATCATGAGAGTAAGTCAGGTGAACATCTAATCCGTGCATCTCCAAGCTAGATTCAATCAGTTCGTGTTGAGGCTCTGAAAGCTTTCCTTCAAAGGTGATCTTGTAATCGCCTTGATGGTTTTCTATGCGATCACCCATAAAATCAAGGGGGGCGAGAGCCGTCTCTACCCTTGATTTGTTCCAAGAAGCTTCCAGTTGGTTATGCCAAACATGGTCTGGTTTTTGGGAATGAACATGATGAATTTTGGTGCCCACATCGCTAATAATACTGTGTGGCTTCGGGTAGTTATCCGATTCTAAACCCATTCGAATCGAAGGTAATGTTCTTCCTGTCGCGATGATAAAGCGAATATCAGGTTGTTCTGTGAGGTAATCAAATAGCTGGTTAACACCGTGAGATGAGCCTCCATCAAGCGTACCGTCAAAGTCACACACCAACATTTTTATCATTCGAATTCCTTGTCTTTTTCTCTCATTCATCGCGGGGAAATGTCTATTTCTTTTATAAAGAATGGCTCAGCAGTGAGCACTCTACAAGTTGAATTCCAGCTTAGGTAATCGCCAATTGAGAGTTTGCAGCAAGTATCACAGTTGGTGTGATGTATTAAAATTCTTGGTTGAAAAGGTTGATTTCAACTCGCTGACTTTAGACGGTTGACCTTTGGTTTTTAGGTAGAGATTGAGAGTCGATCTTATCCTTGTTACCGAGCGAACTTTCGCCTCGGAAGCATCATGAAAGCTTAATAAATAGTTCGTATTCGAATTATTTGTGCACGAACTAATTATGGCTTTTGTTGGTTCATTCAGCCTATTAATTACTCTAATGTAAAATTAATATTCAATAATCTACGACTACGTAATACATAATATTGGCCGTACGCTTATCTAATTTATCCCTTTTATTATCAGTGGCTTGCTTTGTTTTTGCTTATTTTTTTGGTCTTGTTGTTGCTGGTCTGGTTTCAGTCTGTTGCCTTTTTTACCGAGCGAAGAACCTTGATTTACACGTGTCAATTACTTAGAGTGCTAATTGTTTTTCGGGTTTAAATAACCAATTTAAGTTTAAATAACTGAGAAAGGATTAGATTACATGGATCCCATACTGGAAGTTAAGGGACTGTACAAGGTGTTTGGTGAAGACACCGACCGTGCTTTTACAATGATTAATGAAGGCGCAAATAAAGATAAAGTTTTCGAAGAAACAGGGCTAACGATCGGCGTTAACGATGTTTCTCTTAGTATTCAAGAAGGCGAGATTTTCGTCATAATGGGACTGTCTGGATCTGGCAAATCAACCCTAGTACGCCTTCTTAACCGCTTGATCGAACCTACCAAAGGCAATGTGCTTCTTCGAGGCAAAGACATTGCCCACATCTCAGAAGATGAACTCCGCGAAGTTCGCCGCAACAACATCTCCATGGTTTTCCAAAATTTCGCTTTGATGCCGCATATGACGGTTATCGAGAATGCCGCGTTTGGTCTAGAGCTTGCGGGTGTTGAAGTTGAACAACGAAAGCAATCAGCACTTGAAGCACTTGAGCGTGTTGGCCTTGGCGCATATTCAGAATCTTACCCAGATGAGTTGTCTGGTGGTATGAAGCAGCGTGTTGGTTTGGCTCGTGCACTAGCATGTGACCCAGATATCTTGTTGATGGATGAAGCGTTCTCGGCGCTCGATCCTTTGATTCGTACTGAAATGCAAGATGAGCTTATTCGCCTTCAAAATGACGATAAACGAACCATTGTTTTTATCTCGCATGATTTGGATGAAGCGATGCGTATCGGTGACCGAATTGCGATTATGCAAAATGGCGAAGTGGTTCAAGTCGGTACTCCAGACGATATTCTTAGTAACCCAGCGAATGATTATGTCGAAGCTTTCTTCCGTGGTGTGAACGTAGCAAGCGTACTTACTGTGAAAGACATTGCGCGTAAGAAGCCAGCTGCGGTATTTAAAAAATCAGAACACGATGGCCCAGCGTCCGCTCTACAAATTTTGATGGATAACGACCGCGAGTACGGCATCGTAGTTGAGAAGAGCAGCCGTTACTCCGGCATTGTCTCTATCGACTCGCTTCGTAAAGCCCACAAAGAGAACAAATCACTCATCAGCGCACAGCTCGATGATGGACTAACGCTGAACCCTGATTTACCAATCAATGATGTGCTTGGCCTAGTTGGTGGTGTGCCTTACTCAGTGCCTGTTGTGGATGAGCAAGGTAATTACTTTGGCGTGGTGACTAAGTCACGACTGTTACAAACATTGGATAAGGGGTAGATCATGTCGTCTGAACAAACAAATAATGACCCATGGTCTCAATCGGCTCCTCCAGCTCAACCTGCAAGTGATCCTTGGGGTCAATCCGCTGATACCTCACCGTCAGCGGATTGGTTAAGCAGCGAAACCGTTGAAACGACACCTTTTGATCCACTTGACCCTTTTGCAGAGGCTGTGCTGCCTGTTGACACTTGGGTTGAGTCTGGACTGAATTGGTTAGTTGAGCACGGACGCCCATTATTCCAGGCAATCCGTGTGCCTATCGATTTTATCCTAAGTTCATTTGAAACGGCGTTGGTGTCTACGCCAGCACCATTCATGTTGATCATCTTGTTTCTAGTGGCATGGCAGTTTTCAAACTTGAAGCTTGGCGTTGCAACGGCCGTATCTTTGACTTTCATTGGCTTGATTGGCGCTTGGTCTGAAGCAATGACCACATTGTCACTGGTCATGACATCCGTATTCTTCTGCCTATTGATTGGCTTACCCATGGGGATATGGCTCGCTCGAAGTAACACGGCGGCTAAATTCGTGCGCCCAATTTTGGATGCTATGCAAACCACACCAGCCTTCGTTTATTTAGTACCGATCGTCATGTTGTTTGGTATCGGTAACGTTCCGGGTGTCGTGGTGACCATCATATTCGCACTTCCTCCTGTTGTTCGTTTGACCATCTTGGGTATTCAGCAAGTTCCGGAAGAATTGATCGAAGCGGGTCACTCATTCGGTGCAAGCAAAAAGCAGATGCTTTACCGAATTCAACTGCCACTTGCATTACCAACTATCATGGCGGGCGTGAACCAAACACTGATGTTGTCGTTATCGATGGTGGTTATCGCATCAATGATTGCGGTAGGTGGTTTAGGTCAAATGGTACTGAGAGGTATTGGCCGTTTGGATATGGGACTGGCCGCTGTTGGTGGTTTAGGCATCGTTATCTTAGCCATCTTATTAGACCGCATCACCCAAGTACTGGGTGTCAATGCTGGTAATACAAAATTACGCTGGTATCGCATGGGACCTGTTTCCCTTGTACTGAATGTACTTAATCGCGGTAACAAATCAGAACTTCAATTAAGGAAAAACACCAATGAATAATTCATGGAAGAGTAAACTCGCAGTAAGCATCGTTTCTACATTAGCGGTATCGACTAACGTGTGGGCAGCAAGCCTACCGGGTGATGGCGTATCAGTTCAGCCTGTTCAATCGTCTGTAGCGGAAGAGACATTCCAAACATTGATTGTTAACCGTGCTCTAGAAGAACTGGGTTATGACGTGAAATCAACTCAAGAAGTGGACTACAACGTAGGCTACACCTCGATTGCAAAGGGTGACGCAACGTTCCTAACGGTAGGTTGGTTCCCGCTTCATGCTGATAAATACACAATGGCAGGTGGTGATGAGAAATTCTACCGTGAAGGCCAATATGTAAGCGGCGCTGCTCAAGGTTACCTAATTGATAAGAAAACGGCTGAAAAGTACAACATCACCAACATTGGTCAATTAACTGATCCAAAAATCGCGAAGCTGTTTGATGCGGACGGTGATGGCAAAGCAGACCTAACAGGCTGTAACCCAGGTTGGGGTTGTGAGATGGTGATTGAACACCAACTTTCAGCGTTCAAACTGGACGATACGGTAACTCACAACCAAGGTAACTACGCTGCAATCATTGCAGATACAATTTCTCGTTACCAAAAGGGTGAATCAATCCTTTACTACACATGGACACCTTACTGGGTAAGTGGCGTATTGGTGCCTAACGAAGATGTAGTTTGGTTAGAAGTTCCTTTCTCAGCACTTCCTGGCGAGCGTTCGAACGTGGATACGACGCTATCTAACGGCAAAAACTACGGCTTCGAAATGAACTCAATGCGCATTATTGCGAATAAAGAGTTTGCTAAGAACAACCCATCAGCAGCGAAGCTTTTTGAAATCGTCAAACTTAACATCAATGATGTAAGCGCTCAGAACATGATGATGAGTAAAGGTAAGAACAGCTCTGCTGATATCGAAGCGCACGTAAACGGTTGGATCAAAGCGAACCAAAGCACGTTCGATGGTTGGATTACAGAAGCGAAGAAAGCAGCACTGTAACTTTGACTTGTATTTGCTCTGTCTTACCAGACATTTTGATTTGAAATGATGAGCGTGTTGAGTGATTGTGTAGAGTCACTCAATCACCTTCAAACCAAGTGAAAGGGCGACAAGAGTGAACATTATAAAGCCAGCAGTCCATTTGGATTGCTGGCTTTTTGTTTTCTGTTTCTATTTTTGAGCTTCTAGCTGTTAATTACAGCTCTAGCGTTCGCCTTGAACTTCGAAGTTGTCGCTGACTAAGCGAGCGCAGCCATCGGCTTCAAGTGCCCAGTGTTCATGATGTACAACGCCAAACGCTTTGTTCATTGTCCAACTCGCGGTAAGAATGTAACCGCCGTCTGGGTGCTCTTCCCATTTTACATCGGTGTAATCAACGTCTTTGAAACCTTGGTCGATGATGTTTTGCCAAAATGCTTGAATCGCTTCATGACCTTCAAAAGTACCAAATGGACGCGCTTCCATTACACAGCTTTTAGTATATTGATCGGCACAACCTTTCGCATCTTGGTTGTTGAAAGCCTTTTGCCACGCGTTAATGCCTTGCTTACATGCTTCTAAAATTTGGTTGTCTAACATTGTCTTTCTCCATAACAGTCTTGTTTCGAGCACTGTCTTTTTTATTTGGTATTTCGATAAGTTGAATTGAGTTTAGTCTTGGAAATTGATTTTAAAAACAGAGATAATGGAAAATACTGTTTGTAAAAAGAGAACAATAAGATGAGTAAGCTAAAGCAGATGTCGATTTTCGCTCATATCGTAGATCAGGGTTCAGTCTCGGCTGCGGCTGAAAAGTTAGAGTTGTCTAAATCTGTCGTCAGTCAACATCTCAAAATTCTAGAACAAGAGTTAGGCGCCTCTCTCCTTAAACGCACAACACGAAGACAAACTTTGACAAGCATGGGTGAGCGCTTTTATTTGAGTTGCAAAGACATCAATGTGATCGCTGAATCGGCATGGGATATGGCGAAAGCCGAGCTAGAAGAGCCACAAGGCCGGATTCGTATTACTGCTCCAAATGCACTGATGGACTTGTTGGTTGCGCCTGTTATTGCGGATTTAATGAAGCAATACCCGAAACTAAAGCCTGAGCTGATCAGTGATGATCAACACTTGGATTTCATGGAGCACGATATTGATCTCGCGGTACGAGTGGGTAGCTCGCGCGACAGTAATCTTAAGCAGAAACGGTTAGGCGAGTTTAAAGATGTGTTATGTGGCGTTGAAAGCATGCGTGAACGTGAGCTTGAATCGATTCCTTACATTGCAAACTCTTGGCAGGGAAAGCAGGTGACTCATCATTTTAGTTCTCAAACTGAGCAGGACTTTGTCTACCAACAGCAAGCTAGTTGCGTCACCAATTCGTTCCACAGTTGCCTTGCACTGATTAAATCAGGTGTTGGTATCGGTGTGATTCCAGATTTCTGCATTCCTCAGTTATTTGGTGATGTTGTCGACGTGCTGCCAAGCTTTGAATTACCCACCAACACGGTTTATGCGCTAAACCCATTTGCTTCAAATACGCCTATCGCCATCAAGCTGTGTATCCATGCTTTGGAAGAAAAGCTTAAGCAGAATTTAGTATAAGCTTTCTATCGTTGGTAAAATCCGGTGCTTAACCATATTTACTAATAAAAGAAATAACATGTTTATTACTCAGTAATTCGATCTTGTCGATAGTCAGTACGCAATAGCGGTAGTTTTTTTTCTTGAAGGTAATGTTCGATTTTTCTTTTGTTGGTTCTGAGAATTTATAGATTTCAAACCCAAGGTTTTTCATCAGATCCAGTGCATTTGGATTTTTGATCATCATAGAGAATTTCTTGATCTTAGTATTGCTTGCAAGAAGCTTCATATCGGAAATCAGGTTCGCAATAGATTGTTCACGCTTCTCAGAGTGACCGCTAACCACAATGTAATTTAAGTTATGATTAGAATCTAAAGAGCAGGCTTGCTTAATATGTAGATGCTTATTTTGGTATTGCTCGAATACCTCTTCGTTGAAGAAAAAACCTAGGCTATGACTAACAATATCGCCATTAACATTGACCATTTTTCTGCCATGCGCCTTTTTTTCACTGCAATAGAGAAACAGGTCGATAGCATCAAGGGCTGAAGGGTCTACCTTTGTATATTGTGAAATCAGCTTTATTCTATCTATTATTGCTTTGTCATTCTGATCTGTCATCAATGGCATGATCTGACAGTCGCAGCCCTCTTCTATTTCCCCTTTAGTGATAGACGATATTCGGCTTTGAAACGAAAAGAACCTCTCACGAAGGAAGTCTTCAAGTAATGCACTGTCTTCGTTATCTTCTGAATCAAAGGATTTCAACGTTGTATACAAGTCCAGACCAAGGCAGTCCAATAGCTTTAGGGCTTTGTAATTACTTGGCTTTACTTTGCTATTTTCCCATCGATTTATCGTTACGACATCTACAGAGCTGAATTCATCATCTAAGTGATTAATGTATGCCGCAAAATCCTTTTGCGTTAACTTCAATTTCTTGCGCGCTTCGCGCAGTAATTGCGGAAATTTCATCATGGTAGAATATTCATCTTTGATTAGTGACATTACGTTCCGATTCGTCAGATAGTCTATTTTATCAATCGTTAATATACAGTAGCTATAATATTTATTTTTGAATGTAATATTACATTTTTTAGCAGAAGGTTCTGAAAATTTAAATACTTCAAACCCCACACTCTTCAAGAGTCTCATCATATTGGGGTCTTTTACTAAAACAGAATATTTTTTAATGTTTTTGTTCTGAGAAAGTAACTGTATATCTGAAACTATATGCTCAATAACATGATCTTTTGTCTCTGAGTGTGAGCTTATATTAAAATAATTTATGCTTTTGCTTGAATTTAAAGAGCAGGCCATTCTTAGATCTAGCTCTTGAGTTTTTAATGTCTCAAATTGATGGTCTTCAAAGAAAAAGCCTACGTTGTGACTCACAATGTCGCCATCTACATTGATCAGTTTGTGACCATGTGCTTTTTTCTCACAGTAATAGAGATATAAATCAATTTGGTCCAGTGGCGATATATCGACTTTTGTGAATTTAGAAAGTAGTTTGATTCTGTCGATAACGCCAGTGTCACATGGCTCTGACATTAAAGGCAGTGACTTAAAGTTGCGTTCGCCTTGTTGTTGATTCAGGCCTGATAGAGCTGAAATTCTACTTTGAAATGAGCCATAGGATTCGTTTAAAAACAGTTCGATTAGTGTGTCTTTTTGTTCGGACTTAAAGCTCTTTATTGTCTCAAACAAATCTCCGCCAAGGTGCTGTAAGATCTTGAGTGCTTTGTATGTACTAGGCTTTACCTTACTGTTTTCCCAACGATTTATCGTTACGACGTCAACCGCATTAAACTCATCGTCCAGCTGATTTAAGTAGGTTGCAAACTCTGTTTGTGTAAATTGAAGTTCCTTTCTGAAGTTACGTAACAACTGTGAAAACTCACTCATTAAAACATTAACCTTCTGATAATTAACTCAATGTCTTGATTCTAGTTTAGACATCGGATTCTCTATTTAACATCTTCAGTAATTTGTTTTTTACGGATGTTAATTGTTCGGATTATTTGAACTGTATGTTGCGCATGTCCCTAATAGGCTAAGTGCCAAATTAGTGACGTCAAATCTATGGCTTTTTGCCTAGACACTTGTCAATCTACTGTGAAGTGCGCGTTAATGTTCAGATACAATCTTGCCTTTTTCTTATCCATTCTATTGTTTCCATTTGCCTCCTATGCGGATACAACGGGTCTTGTTATGGATCTGTCTATTGACAGCGTGTCTTACGACAACGACCAAGAGGTGGCTTATACGCTTGTTTTAACGAATGAGTCGGATAAAGCTATCGCTGAGTTGGGCGTTAAAGATGAGCTGTTAAATATCTTAACGACAGATGACCAAGGGAATAATGTCAGCGCGTTCTCGCAAGTCTCGACTCAAGCGCAATCCTCCTTCCTGTCATCTCCAGGTGATTACAGTCGCTTCGGAAACTTAGATGCATCAGGTGTGCGTATTGCGGCTGGTGGGTCGGTGACCTACACCATGGTCGCCACCGTTTCTGCTGACGCAGCCGGTACGATTGATAACGTCGCAAATGCGAGCACTGGACTATTGGATGCTGTTGAATCAAATACAGAATCCATTCAGCGTGGTGTGTACCAACATGATGTTGTTGTTTCAGTCGATAAGACGAACTATCAACTCAATAACAAACTCACCTACAAGATTAAGGTTTCGAACACTGGCGATACGTTTATTCAGACGATCGACGTTCAAGATGTCATTTCAGACATAAAGGCACTCAATATTGAAGGGGCTTTGCAACAAGCCTTTACTGACAACGTTAACTCAGTAAGCAAGGTTGAAGGCAGCAAAAGCGATCCAGGCACCTTCGCCGAATCAGGGGACTTATCAGTAAGTGCTGCGTCGATTGATATAGGTGGGTCAGTGACTTACGAAATTCAAGCGACCGTTGCCGACAATTTAGTCGGCGACATTGTTAATGACGGTATAACCGCTGAAACACGCGATGACTTGGTCACAGTGGATGAGGTTATCACTCCACCCACTGAGCCTAGTATCACCCTGACACATACCTTGAACCAATCGGATAACTACCTAGTCGACGATGAGTTTTCCTATACGGTCACGGTTGCTAACCAAGCAAACACTGGTATCGCGTACCATTATTCGGTTCAGCAGTTTCTTGCGGATCTTGAAACCGATCTAGGCAACGATGTCAGCAACGAAAAGAACGCAACTGACACGGTTGGTAACCCTTACGATTTTTGGACCAATGAAGTGACCTCGATCGGTTCTAATAGCCTTTCTGAACTCAATGCATCTGGAAAGGAGTCCAACAAGTCACTAGAAGACAAAGTGTCTATCTATCCCGGTGAGCAGATTGTTTATTCCGTTGTGGTGGACGTTAGCCCTGTGTCTATTGGTCAAATTCCCCAAGTTGCAGCCCGAGTGGTTGATGCTGATGGCCACGCAGATTCTGGCGATGCTTTGGCCAATATTCTCGATTCGAAAGACGTTCTGACGACGTCATCAAGTCAAATTACACGTAATAAGAACACCACAGATACGACTTATGTTCCGGGGATAGTCGGTGATAACGAAGTGGTCTATGACATTGTTATTTCTAACAAGGACACAGAGTTCTTCGCCAACGATATCGAAGTTGTCGATAAATTTGCTTGTATCGTGACAGAGCAAACGGATGGCTCTAATGCTTCAGCATTTTCCGAGTGGAAGCTTGAAGTCGCTGATAGAAGTGGTGAAGGATCGAATTATGGTTCATTTAATTACAATACTTGGACAACAAACGACATCAATTTGAAAGTCGACCTCGCACCTGAGGGCTTCGTTCATTATAAGCTGACCGCAAAAGTGGCAGACACCAGTGTGGGGCAGATTGTTGATGATGGTACCGATGCCGGCTTGTGCTTAGGGGATAACTTAGGCGAGTCGGGTTCTGGCGTCCAAATGCCAAACTCGAAATTAAAGGTCCAAAAGGAAGTGGATTCTCGTTACTACTCAGCTGGCGGTACCCTGAACTACGACATCACGGTAGAGAATAACGGTGACGGCTATGCGATTGATATACCGGTTTATGATGATTTAGTCTCTGTCATGACTCAGTCTATTAATGATACACCGACTAAAGCGTATTTGAGCTGGATTATTACTGCGAAATCTTATGCCTCTGACGGCTCAATTTCGACAAACAGTGATCCCGGCTTTACTGATGACATAGAAGGTAATCAGAAGAATCAAAAGATCTTAGATGTGAAGGCAAAGCTAGCTCCACACGATAAGATCGTTTATAGCATTGTCGCGATCGTAAACCCCATTGCCGATGATGAAATCCGTAATGAAGTGACGGTTGACAGCGTACTTTATTCCGATAGAGGCTCATACCCACGAGATTACTACTTAGTATTGGATAAGCGTGTTGATGGTCATGACGAACAAAACGCGTATACCGACACCACCAATACTGTCACTTATACGATCAGCATTACCAACCCAGCAGGGAACGGTTTCGCCTCTAACATCAATGTTAAAGATGAAATCAGTACCATAGAAGCAGAGTTACTTCACGAGCCGGGTGGAACCAAGGCCGTGTTCTCTTCGTGGACGATCAGTGCAGAAAGAGAGGCAGACTCCCCGTGGGTGAAAGCCGTGACTGACCCTGGATCGTTCTCGGATAACAATGATCTGGATGCCACCGCTCAGATCCCGCCAGGTGCGACGATTACTTATACCATTGTTGGGACACTCGATCGCAGTGTCGACAGTGAGATTCTTTGGGGAGCATTCACCAATACCGCAACAGTGACGGGACCAGATACTAATCTATCGGATACGGTACGTACCTATCCTAGCGAGCCGAATCTTGTAGTCGCTAAGACCGCTCAAAATACCGACTTTGTTGTAGGTGAGCGCGCTACGTTCGATATTTATATCTATAACCGCGGTGTTGGCTATGCAAATGACGCAACGGTACAAGATAGTATTTCAGCGCTTAACTTCTTTAATAGTTGGACAATTGTAGGTTCGACCAACACAGATAAACCGGGTTCTCGTTACGGTGACATTGCTAACGACACTGACATCGATACCGACGTTGATATCACTCCCGGAGGGTGGGTTCACTATGAGGTGAGCGGCATTGTTAAGTCTGACTATGAAGAAGAACAAGTATCGAACCGTGTTGATGTTTACGATCCTATTACAGACCGTGACCACAGCTCTTCCGCTCAAATAGATAACTCACACAGTACCTATGACATCAATGTTTCATTAGCCAAAACGACCGATGTTGTCCGCTACACGCCGGGTGAAGATCTCACCTACACCATCGTTATTGGCAATAACAGCGACACTGATGAGACCGATCTTATCTTCATGGATCGCCTGAGTGAGATCACTACTACGCTAGCGAATGATAAAGATGGTGAAGTAGAAGATGTTCTTAATCAAAACCCGTTTGACTATTGGTCTGTTGATACTGGCTCTGGTTTTGGCCCTCAAACGACTGAAGATGTGGAGTTCCCAGTTTCAATTCCGGCCAAAGACTTTGTCACGGTGCGTATTAAGGCGCATGTCAAAGACAATGCGGTATCTAACGGTGTAGCGGACAGAGACGGCGGCATAATCCGCAACGAAGCCGTGCTGATTCATGATGATAATGCCGGTTGTACTGACGATTGTGAGTATGCCAAACGTGCCGTGGCTGAAAACCATCAGGTACATAATAACGGCGGCGTTGTTCGCACTACTAACATTAACCGCTACTCTCCGGGAGATGAGTTGACTTATACCATTAGGTACAACTCTCAAGATGGACATGGTTATCGAAACAACGTAGACGTTAACGAACTGATTAATGACATATCAGTGGAGCTACAAGATGGCAATTCAGGTAATCCATTTTTCAATGATTCGGTAGGTTCAAACAAGTTTACGGTGGCGGTTGCTAAGAGCGATCCTGCGAACGCGGGTACAACAGATGGTACCAAAGACGGTGATGTTGCGAACGACACTGACATCGTAACCTCGATTGATATCGATGCTGGCGAAGACGTGACTTACACAGTAACAGGTACCGTAAGACCGGATGCGGTCGGTGATATTCATTATCGAGATACCGTCGTGATTCCCGATGGCTACCATTTAGATTTTGATAAAACGACTGATGAAGCGGTGTACGAGCCCGCTCAAACCGTGACCTATCACTTAGTGATTGAGAATGACGGCAAAGGTAACGCTCACGATATTCCAATCGTCGATAACCTCGAAGATATTACGGTCAGCTTAGTGGATGGTAATACAGGACCAGCGTATTCAGATTGGACCATCACATCGATCGCAACTGGAACTGATTCTGAGTATGTGGATGCGGGCGCAGGTGCTGGCAATGTTTACACATCAACCAACAGTAACCTAAATGTTGAAGCCGATATTCCGATGGGCGCTAAGCTTGAGTACCAAGTTGTCGCGACCATCAATGACAAAGCCAATGGCGATGTTGTTAACGTTCTAACCGTCGATGGCGACACGATATCTCATGATATTCGTCAAGAAGCTCGAAAAGTTGATTTTGAAAAGAACATTCTGGCGTATTACGACACGGATGGTAATGAGTTGGTTGGTGCTACCAATTACATGCCTGGCGGCTACATCGAGTATGAAATCCTAATCGAGAACATCGCATCGGCGCACGTTGATGACATCAGTTTACGTGATGATATCGACCAGATAACGACTCAATACTACGATGGAACTCGCGGTTCGGCGTTTGATAGTTGGACGATTGAAACTTTCGCTGATGGATCGGGGATTTCAGATCCTGATGTAGATAACTCGATTAAAGACAATCAACCGATTGATACGCACTTTGATATATCGGCAGACAACTTTGGCGGTGTAGTATTGTCATCGTTTGTGCGTTACGTCATCAAGGCCAAAATCAGTCCGAAAGCAGTAGGTTCTTTCACTAACCGAGCGTACATCGATGAAGATGACGGAAATGAACTAATTGCCGTATCTCCACCTGCAAAGATGGCTGAGCCTGAAATTTCGTTCTCTAAGAAAGCATTTTATGACGCAGGCCTCTCCTCGGCAAAGACTGAGTATTCTCAAGTCGCTGGTGAAAGTGAGGTTTACTACCGAGTTCAAATTAAGAACACGGGTAATGGTATTGAGTATGGTTCTCGCCTTGAAGATACTATTTCTGCAATTCAGACTCGCATTGCAGAAGATGCCTCGACGTCTGGCACTGACCCTGTCGGCCAGCCATTTTTATCTGGTTGGGAAGTGCAGCTAGAAAAAACGGCAGCGGTAGGTTCGATTACAGACGCGGTTGACTTCGTTTCTGGTAATAACGTCAATATTGATAACGACATTGTTATCGCGCCTCAAGAAAGCCTAACGTTCACCATCCATGCTGAGATTCGTGAGGATGCGTTGGGCGATATTCAAAACAAAGCGAATTATGACGGTAAGGTTCGTACTGCGACTCTAATGCCACTAGGAAATAATATCAGTGTTGAAAAACGCGTGGTGTCGATTAACGGCAACCCGTTCAATGATGGGGATACCTATCTGCCGGGTGACGAAGTTGAGTATGAATTTGTAGTCACAAACCCGGAAAACGGTTGGGCGAATGATATTCAGATCAAAGACACAATCACAGACATTCAAGTCGAAGTGATTGGCGGTAAAACGGAATCCGCTTTTGTTTCTGGCGATATGACCCATGAAGTCAGCAATGGTATTGATGCCAATATTGATACTTATGTACCAAGCTACAACACCAGTGGCAACCTTGACATTGAAACCGATATTGCCGCGGGAGAAGTGCTGACCTTTAACTTAACCGGTGTCGTTCGTGACGACGCTTTGGGAACTATCGAAGCCAACCGAGTGACGGCAGAAAATGAGTCTGCGACGTCAGAAACTATCCCACCTCAAGAAGCTGAGCTCGACTATTTCAAAACCTTGGTTTACACCGATGGTGAATCGGCTGGTTGTTCAGTTCCTTCAAACGATGGCAGTAGCTGTACCTACGCACCTCGCGGGGATGTTGAGTATCAAGTTACGCTAGAGAATACGGGTGATAGCATCGCGAATGACGTGAGTGTTATCGATGCTATTCATACCATCAAAACCGAAGATGGTGATGATGCGTTCTCTGAATGGACCACCGCGATTGCTGTGGAACCTGTTGGTTCTTATGACGTACGAGGTAACTACAACGGCAGTGTACCATTGAATGCAACTGTCGACCTTCGCCCAGGTGAGCACATTGTATTTGACGTGAAAGGCAGAGTTTCTACGTCAGCGACAGGTACCATCACCAATACAGCACAAGTGAATGGCGATAACACCAACGATATTGTCCTCAACCCTGGCCGCTCGAACATTCTAGTTGATAAGTGGACAGATACACCTACGTACGTACCTGGTGGAACGGTGAATTACTACATCGATATCACCAACGATGATGTGGATTCTGGCCTGTTTTCGATTCGTGACATGATTAGTGGTTTTGAAGTCGAAACTGTCGATGGCTCAATGAAAACGGCACTGACAGAATGGACGGTTGATTACGATGTGCTTTATAACTCGGCGCCGTCAGACCCTGACGCTAATGATTTTTCAGAGCTAGATAAGCTAGTTGCTCAAAACAGTCCAGACATCGATTTACCTGTCGAATCGATCAAGATGGCAGGGCGTGACGATGCCGGTACGGGTGGCGGCGATAAGTACACAGTTGTCCGTATTCACGTCCAAGGCAAGGTACGAGATGACGCGATTGGGCGCTTCACCAATACGGCTTATCTGCGACATGGTTTGGACGATTCGAAGATCGCTCGCTTACGAGAAGGCTTTATCACGCCGAAGTCGGGTCAATTGGTTCTAACCAAAGAAACGACGCCAATTGCAGAACCTGATGCTAAGTATCAACCGGGTCAACCTATCTCATACAAGATCACCGTGGCTAACACAGGTGAAGGTTACCTTGTCGATCAAGTCCTGACGGATCGCATCGATACCATCATGACAGAGGTGGCTAACAGCCCAGATCAAGAGCAAGCGTTGACAGGTAATTGGATCATTAGCGACGAACAGCTTGATGGCAGTGGCGATCCAGCCCTGAACGCTCGCAAAGATGTGGTTAATAACGCACAGGGTTATACTGCGACTTACAGCATTCACCCGGGTGACAGTTATTCATTTGTCGTGACCAACACTGTTAATGATAAGGCCAAAGGTGAGATCACTAACGTCGTTAAAGTTGATAGCGACGACGGTGAGCACTCTGCAGACGCGACCTACATTCCAGAAGATGCGCAAGTTGAGATCACTAAAGATGTCGATAAAGCAGAGTACCTTCCGGGAGAAACACTTCAGTACACCGTGACTGTTAAGAATAACGGCTTAGGTTGGGCTGAAGATGTTGCTATTGAAGATGCGCTGAAGTCGGTTGAAACCACGATTGCAGGTGGTGCGACTGAGCAAGCTTTTGACCCTGCTTCAATCCAAATATCTGCGGTATCGACAACCGGTGAAACCCCAGTACCGGATGCAACCCGTGGTGAAGACCTTAATGAGACTCTCGATATTGCGCCTCAAGACAGCATTGTTTTCACGATTCAAGTGACGACTAATCCGTTGGCGACAGGCGATATTACTAACATCGCATCAGCGACCTTTAACGGCACAACATTTGATGACAGTGCTACCAGTACACCAGTGTTGGCGACGGTTTCGGTAAAGAAGACAGTTGATACGCCATCGTATGAAGTAACCAAGCTGATTAACTACGACATCACCGTAACCAACAGCTCTGATGCGTTTGCATCTGGTGTTCAACTTCAAGACATCATCAGTGACATTCAAGTCGACACGACCGCGGATAAACAAGAGTCGGCATTCCTACTATGGGAAGTGAGCTTTGACGCCTCGGATGATCGCTCTGTTGTCACTCCCAAGACGTTCGACTTGAGTGAAGATATCGATGTGAGTATGGATGTGGCGCCACAAAGTACCGTGACATTCCATGTTAAGGCGTTGATTCGTACGACGGCGATTGGCGATATCAGTAACACGGCAACCATCACTTATAACGGAACACCACAAGACTCAACGGTAGTCATGACACCGAAAGACTCTGAGTTTGTTGCGACGAAAACTAACGTACAAACCGAGTATGAGCCGGGTGGTGAGCTGGAATTCTTGATTACCATTGAAAACACCTCTAACAACTACATCAGCGATTTAAGTGTTGTCGATGACATGAGCACAATAGAGGTGGGCTATTACGATGGTACCACTGGGCCTGCTTTTGTTGCTGGAACCACTTCTTTGGTTGTTGAGTCAACCACGGTAGGAACGACGACGGAGCAAATTAGCCCGATTGAGTACAGTGTGGATATTGCACCGCACGGCACAGTTGTGTTCCGCTCAAAAGGCACCGTAGTCGATACCGCGACCGGACACATCATTAATACTGCGCAAGTAGATGGCGGCGATGTTATCAGTCCTCCAGTTCAAACAGTTGCGGCTGTGGTTCAAGCTGAGCTGTTTACCGATGCCCCGTATTACGTGCCGGGAGAGCAGGTTGAGTATCACTTAGTGGTGCAAAACATAGGCCGAGGTATAGCCAAAGATGTCGCGCTTTACACCCAGTTCTCTGAATCCATGGGTGATCATATTGATGGTAATTTTAGTAATGCGTTTGATGAATGGACACTAACGGCAACATCAGAAGGGGCTGAAACTCAACCTGGCACCTTTGATGACGACAAAGACCTGTTCACCTTGGTCGACATATCGCCGGGCGGCAAGATTGATTACACGTTCACATTGACGGTCAACGAAGACATGCTGACTAATATCGATGTGCTTGGATACTACCTCGACTTAACTGGTAGCCCAGCGATGCGCGCTCGTTCTAAAGGCATGTTGGCCTCTGAAACCTCGATGCAGGCAGTGGCAGATCAAGTATCTGCTTTGGATTTGCCGCCAGTGGGTGCTGATCTGGTTGTTGAAAAACGTTCTGATAAGCCTGAATACACCGAAGATGACGACAGTGTCACTTATTACTTAGCCGTGACCAACAACGGTCAAGGTAACGCGGCTAATGTTCGTCTAACCGATGAGATCAGTGGACTACAAAACAGCACAGGTAATAAAGTCTTTATCGATTGGACAATTGAAGGTGTGGAAGTCGACGACTCGGGCGCGGTTATTCAGCGTCATTCTTTCCCGTCGAATAAAGACTTAGACACTACCGTTAACCTGAAATCCAACAAACGAAATGCTTACGCGTTTGAGGTCGTGGGTACGCTAGGTAAGGGCTTGGATGACGACATTACCAATACCTTTACGGCGACCGAATCTGACGGTACCGAAACCAGCGACAGTGTAACTACTCATATCAAGAAGATTCCTGATAATTCTGGAGAGTTGGAGCTGACCAAGTCTGCGTTGCAAGATACCGCGCAAGTGGGTGATGCGGTTGAGTACGAGATCATCGTTGAGAACAACAATGAATCTTACTTTAAGAACGTGACTGTGGAAGACCGTTACCCAGGTGGTCTGAAATACATCGTGGATACATCAGAAGTTGTGCTAAGCGGCATTGATGGTGAGTTCGGTACGGAAGACGATCAAGTTATCTCTCAAGATCCATCAGATACGGGCAAGTTAATGTTCACATCGTTGAACTTTGATCCGGGCGAGAAGCTGCGTATTCGTTACTTATTGCGTGTCTCGGTAGGTGCCACTTTTGGTGATTACATCAACACCGCAGTAGCGAAGGTTGATGGCTCGGCTGTTTCTAATGAAGACACCGCCAAAGTGACCATTGAGCCGGACAAGGTGTTCGATACCTCATCGATCATCGGTAAAGTTTTTGAAGATCATAACAAAGATGGATTCCAAGCTGATGCAACCGCGTTTGATGTTGAGCTAACTGCGAACTTAGCAACACAAGGCTACATCGCTGATTCGACGCACATCATTCGTGATGGTCAAGACGTTGCTATTCAAGATGGTGCGATAACCACTGCACTTGAACAAGGTTTGGAGCTTGGTGACCTTTGGGGACATTCAGTGAACCGAACACTGCCAGAAACCAGCAAAGTGGTGATTCAATTTAAAACTCGCACACAGCAAAGCTTTGATTTCTACGTCACAACCGATGCGGGCTCTCGTATCGAGTTCGACGCACAAGGTCAGATTCAGTTTAAGCATGAATCGGACAAGAAAAAGGGACTGAGCGCGGAAAACCTCAACGTAACCAGAAACCTGTATCGCGATGGCGAGGATTACCTGTGGGAAATCGTTATCGAGAACAAAGGTATTTACGAAGATGGTATTCCGGGCGTTAAGTTGATGACGGTAGAGGGAATCGTTATTTACACAGACCAGTACGGTCGTTACCACGTGCCCGACCAATGGGTACTCAATAAGAAAGGTAAGAACTTCCTCGTGAAGTTGGACACTGATTCGCTCTCCACCTCCATGGAAGTGGTGAGCGAAAACCCAAAAGTGTTGCGAATTACCCCGAACAAGCTCACCAAGTTCAACTTTAGCGTTCATCGCAAAGACCAACAAAGTGAACAGAAGTAAGCCATTGGAACCGTAACTGGAAATTGTATGAAAGTATTTAGTAAGTCTCGTTTAGCGACGTGTGTGTTAACGGCCATTCCTGTGATGGCGGTAGCGAAAGACACAGGTAAGCTTGAAAAACTCGGTTCTGAGACGACTGGCATTGAAATCACCAAGCCGAACCAAGACCAAGACAGCTCGCGTATTTACTTAGAGCAAGGCGCTATTTGGGCAAGCCGTGACATCACTCGCTTTGACCCAGTATTAGATGTCAGTGTCAGCGATGAATTAGAAGTCGAACAAGGCACACTGCGTGACAGCGTCGGTTTCACCATTACCACCAACTACGGTTACTACATCAAAAAGTACCAGTTGGAAGTGTACCGAGTGGGTGACTTTGGTCTGTCTGAGCCAATCGCTGTGCTTGAAGGCGATAAACTGGCGAACGACTCTGACATCAATTGGGATGGTCAAACTGATGTTGATTATCAGTTTGAGGTCGGTGAGCAGCTGATGTTCCGCCTAAAAGCGTGGGACAAAGATGGCAACATGGATGTGACCACCGTTGGTGTGACTGACTTAGTTAAGCCGGACTCTGAAGTCGATATCGACCGAAACGATAACGACGATGAAGAGAGCAAAGGTAAAAGTTACGGACAGGCAAAGCTGATGCGTCACAACATCCCGACCAATGCGGGTTTAGCGAAGTTCATCGGCACTGGCTTGAAAGGCGTAGATAAAGTCATCATCGGTGAAGATGAATTTGATGTCGAAGATGGCAACTTATATGCAGAGCAGTACTTACCAACAGACTCCTACATTTTCCCAACCAAGGTTGTGTTTGATAACGGTGATGAACGTCGTTACAAGCTTTACGTTCGTATTCCAGATACGTACTACGCACAAACTGGCTTGGCTGATCTTTATGTTGGTAAGAATAATGTGTCTGGTAATAGCGATGCATTAAGTGTCGATGACCAGTACCAAGATGACATCTACAACCAAGGTCGCTTAGCGTACTTTGGTCAGGGTAAATTTGGCGACAAACTTCGTGTAACAACTCACTTTGATACGCGAGAAAGTGAAATCAAAGACATGTTCAAACATCCGTTCGCCTCAGACGATTCGGATGTGTTCGATATCCTCGAAGACGACGATGAGCTTTATTACGGTAACTATGGTGACAGCTCAAACATCGAAAAAGTGGTCAACACCAAGGGCAAGGTTTACCTCAATGTGGAATACGATAAGTCTCAATACTTGTGGGGTAACTACAACACGGGTTTAACAGGCACTGAGAACAACGATTACAACCGTAGCCTCTATGGTTTCAAAGCTGATTATCGCACTCGCGATACTACACAATACGGTGAAGATCGTCTGAACATGGTCGGTTTTACCGCAGAAGCAGATTCGTTGTATGCACACGATGAGTTCTTGGGTACAGGCGGCTCTCTGTACTTCCTTCGTCATGGTGAAGCGGTACCGGGAAGTGACAAAGTTTACGTCAAAGTAAAAGATGAATCTGGCCTAGTGCAGAATGAAATCCCACTTGAGCCGGGCGTCGACTATGACTTTGACCCGTACCAAGGTCGAATTATTTTGACCAAGCCACTCGACAACATCCTATCCGACAGCTTTGGCAGCGTGATTGAAAACGGAGACGATTACGAAAACTTTCTGGTTGTCGACTATGAGTACGTCCCACAAGGTTCAGATTCATTAGATGCGATGTCTTACGGTGGTCGTGCTAAAGGTTGGATCAACGATTACGTTGGTGTTGGCGTGACGTATGCGACTCAAGAAAAGGACAACCAAGACTACGAGTCTTACGGTACGGACTTAACGTTGCGTGCAACAGAAGGTACCTACATTAAGGCTGAGTTTGCACACAGTGAAGGCAGGCAAACCGAGTCGAATTTCGTCTCTACCGATGGTGGTTTAACCTTTACGCCCATTGGCGATACGTTAGAAGATCGCGAGGGTGACAGTATCCAAATAACGGCTGTGACTAGCCTTTACGATCTTGCTCCAACCATCTTTGGTGCCGTTGGCAATGACCTTAAGCTTTGGTACCGAGACAAAGACGCGGGATACAGCTACGCGAGCAGCAGCGATGATCTAGAGCAAGAGGCATACGGTGCTGAAGTTCGTTTACAAGCTACTGATCGCTTGGCGGTTCTCTCTCGCTTCTCGACCAATGAAGAGCGCGATGTCGATGGTAATCTAGAAACAGATACTGAAACGATTGAGATCGAGACTCAAGTCAAAATCAACGAGCACATCAAAGTTTCGGCGGCAGGGCAACAAACTGAAGAGCTTAACCAAAACGACGAGCACAGCGATGCGACCTTAGCGGGCGTGCGTTTGGAATACATGTGGGACAGCGAGAACAGCGTTTACGTTAAAGGGCAAAAGACCGTCGATCAGTCGGATGACTATGATGAAAACGACAGCGCGTCGATTGGCGCTGAATTCCAAGTGTTGGAAGACTTGTCTCTTGGTGGCGAATACACCGATGGCGACCGAGGCCAAGTAGCAGAAGCGACTGTGACTTACGATGTATCCGATGACCACTCAACCTACGTAACTTATGTAGATGATAACTACGAAGGCCAAAACAACGTGATTGTTGGTCAGCGTGCAGATCTCACCAGCAGTGTCGATTTTTACCAAGAGAACCAGTTTGTTGATGAAAATGATGGTCATGGCCGTATCGACTCATACGGCTTTGGCTACGATGTGACGGAAGATGTCGAGATGGGGATTGGTTATCAGCTTGGTGAAATTGAAGATGACCAGAACATTACCACAGAGCGTGAATCTATCAGCTTCAATGCCTCAATTGACCTAGATGACATAACCCTTAGCCACAAATTTGAATACCGAGTGGATAAGAGTGAAGACGACCCTGACATCGCTCAGCGAGAACTTCAACAAATCGTGACGACCAACCGTTATACGCATCACTTAACGGAAGAGTACACATTGTTCGGCAAGTACAACTACTCCATTACCGAAAGCGAGACTACGGGCGAAACTATGGCGCAATTTACTGAAGCCACTGGCGGCCTCGCGTATCGTCCGATCTACAACGATCGACTCAATTTACTGAGCCGCTACACGTATATTGCAGATTTCGATCAACTGGATCGCGATGTGGATTATCAAGACGAAACTAGTCAGATCATTGAAGTTGAAGCGATCTATTCGATTGACCAACATTGGGACGTCGGTACTAAGTACGCCCATAAAGACAAACAGCAAGCTTTTGAACGAGCATCTGGTGCGAATGAGATGGTTAAAAGTGACATCGACCTATATGGACTTAGCGCTTCTTATCGCGTGATGAAAGAGTGGGATGTGACGGGTGAATACCACTGGAAAACAGACACACTCAACGATGAGCTAGAACACGGTGCGCTAGTTTCGGTGAACAAGCACATTGGCGAGAACTTTAAAATGGGGATTGGTTATAACTTCTCTGCGTTTGATAGTGACTTAACCAATGATGACGACTACGACGCATCTGGTGTGTTCATTAACTTAGTCGGTAAGATCTAAGCCTGCCCAAGTGGGTCGAAAGTTAAGAGTTGAGAATTCAAAGTGACAGTTAAGAGTAAGATGAAAACAATTATTTTCCTAATAAGCGCAGTGATGAGTACTTTGTTGCTGTCCGGCTGTGCAACCGACACGTTCGTGAGTCAGGAGAACCGAGACAAGTTTGCTGGCATCGATGTGTCTAAGTTTTTAATCAGCGAGTGTTTGGCGCCAGAGCGTGAGGTGCATATTGCCATCGCAGAACATTTTGCGTTTGATAGATATCAATTACGCGACCTCGACAAGATCAACTTAGATACCTTTGTTAAAGAGATCAGAGGCCTCGAAGGGCGTATCACGATTGTCGGCCATACTGATTTCAAGGGTTCTCTCGAATATAATGAGCGCCTTTCACAGCGCCGTGCTAAATCGGTCGCAGATTATTTGAAAGGGCAACTAGACCCAACGCAATATGACTGGGAAGTGAAACATCTTGGTGAGACTCAACCTCTTCTGTTTGGTAAGACAGATAAAGACCGAGCGGAGAACCGCCGTGCATTTATCGTGTTTGAAGAAGCTCAGAAGTACGAAGAGATGCCTTTCTGTGAGCCGCCAAAACCAGAACGTAAAGTTTATATGGCAATGACGCCGCACTTCGATTTCGATAAGTCAGTACTCAAGCAAGAAGACCTAACTCAGTTAGATGACTTCACAACTAAGTTGAGCGGCCTGCAAGGTAGCATAATGGTGGCAGGGCACACCGACCAAGCGGGTTCACTTCCTTACAATGAAAAGCTGGCAGAGCGCCGCGCAGAAACGGTGGTTGAATACCTCAAAACCAAACTCGACCCTAAGCAGTTCATCTGGGAAGTGAAGTCATTTGGTAAGTTGCAGCCTGCGATTAATGAACGCTCTGAAAAAGCCGATGCATTAAACCGCCGCGCGTTCATTGTGTTCAAAGAATCTGATATTACCGCCGAACAGCAAGCTCTTGCTGGCAGCGAACAAGAAGCGGTGAGCAGCGAGAGCGATTAGAGTTCACCGAAGAATAACGAATAGTTGCCTTTACAATAAAACGCAAAAAGCCCCATACGTTGGGGCTTTTTGTTGCTCGCTCTACGGATTAAGTCGGGTCGAAGATCTATTCAGATGGCAAATTTTGCTTTAACTCTAAAAGCATTCGATAAGCACTTTCGCCAGACATTTCGTACGGGTTAAATTGATCAGATGTTGAAAACTGTAAATTAACCAGTTCAGTTAGGCTAGATTGTGGAATATCACCCATAGACCAATCACCAAACTGCCTACAATCGATCTCTTTGAAATATAAAATCATGACGTTTTTGTGTCGCGTGTCATTCAAGATATGATTGTAAGTATGGTTCACTGCGGTTCTCGAACCTTCAATACATTGCAGGAAATACTTATCATTGTGGCTTAGAAGGCCTGTTAAATGGCTTTGCTTATTGCGGTCGTGTGAAATCTGAAGAATGTCGTTCAAAGCCTGAGAATCGCAACTTTCACAGAGCGTACTGACATAAATTAACCGAGTTAGGAACATAGGCATCATTTCGAATTTTTTTTCAAAGGGTATTAATAAATATAAGCCAAGATCATGGAATTGCGAGTTATTGATTTAATTGTCACTCGGTGGCTTTTGGAAGAGAAGAGGGTGGGGATGAAGTAGAAAAGGGCAGGTTGCAAGATACGCCAAAATGACTCGAATGTTGGCCATTCAATTATTTTAGCGACCTGCTTGTGAGCTCGTTAGTTGTTTAGAGTTGAAATCGATTCAAAGTTAGAAGAGGAATCAAATCGAACGTTGACCAACACATTTTCACGTTCGAAAGTCACATCATCAAAGTCAGTCGTTGCGATCTTAAATCCATTTCTTGCGAATAAACTCGTCACCGTTGTTCGTTGTTTCTGTTCCATACCGCATGTCAGTAGTTCGTTCATCGTGATCTTCATTAGGTAACCGTGTGCATAGTGTAAGCGTACAGACTCTACATTATAAGATCAATTGCTTAATCGATAAGCTATATTGATATGTTCAATTGAGTGATTCAGGTATTTAAAAGCCGGATGGATAGTGGGCAAGGGAGTTATGCTACCTATGACAAGTGGAGCGTTATGTGACCACTGTTCAGCATTCCTTGAACACGAAGTTTGTCGCAAAAATCGCGTTGAAATAAGTGGTTACAAAGCAGGAGGAACCATGCCCGCCGTTTAGTCTGTTTGGTCGGTTATTGGAACCATTATCGGCCTATATCTAACTTAACTAAAGTACACAGATTTATGATGAGTAGATTCCTTAATAAGCCTTCTTCATATTGAAATTTCACATGCAAGATGGTGTTGTTATAAGTGTTATTAATTGCATAAGCTTGATTTTAATATTAGTTTGATTTATAAAATAAGCACTCGTTCATTAACTTCATGATTATATTAGTTTTTACTAACCTTTAATAACATGGAGAAAGGCGATGAAAAAGAATCAAACACGCAACAGGTTAGCGAATTTAGTGCGACTTCGTAGGTCATACAAAGCATCAGATTTTCTGGTGAGCTCTAACGAACTCCGAGTTAAGAAAGATGTGTACAGCTTACGTAAAATCAAACAGTTAGAAATTCGCCAATTGGGTCTTAAAGAAAACGCAATCAATATTGTTTCGTTGGCTTTAGTTCTCTCGGCTGCGACTTGGGCATTTGTTCCTCAGTTCGGTTTACCGATGCTTGCACTGACCTTTATCTTGGCGTTTGTTACATGGCGAAGATATGAGTTGCGTGCAGAGTTTAAAGGAGCCGATGAAACTGGCGACCACTGGGTTTCCGTGGCGCGCGGTTGTACTCGAGAAGAGTTCAAAGTGTTGAAAAACGTTGAATTGGCTTTGCGCGATCAGGTGTCTTAATGGTTAGATCGGTTAAGGCTTGGGTCTTATAACCGTTAAGCACCCATAATCAATAAAGCTCGTCATTGCATGGCGAGCTTTTTGTTTTCTGAAAAACACAGATAGTGCAGGTTACTTTGAGAGGCCAATGCTTATATGTGTAATGGGGATTGATATGAATCTTAAGTCACGGCATTTGTGATGCTCTTTGTGGTTTTGAATATAGGGAGAGGGTGGAAATGAATACACGAGTCAGTGAGAGTTCTTTTAAAAGGCTCATCCAGTTAGTTGGTTGTGTTTTGATTATAGTGTTGAGCAATAGTCGACTCTCCAATGCTCAAAGCATCGAGTTTCCTACTTGTGCGAAGAGAGAGGCTTTGAATACAGAGATCCATCTTTATGTTGATGAATCTGTATTAGCCGAATATTCCAAAGCATTTGTTGCCTCTAAAATAGCGACATGGGAAAGCTATTCGAATCTGGTGTTGAAAAACTCCTGCATTCCTATGACGCGAAAAGTCACCAAGGTGATTTATACGTCTGAAATCGACAGCCTTTGGTTTCAAGATTTGGGGGCAGCAGAGAGGTTATTAAAATTATCGATGGAAGAACCGATTCCAGAAACAACAGAAAACGGCGTCCCCATTTTTACTGGGATAGTATTTTCTAATTATAATTTTAGCTTTGAGTCTGATTATTGTGGTATGTCTTCTTCGGTATCCTACTTTTTTTCTTTAGCGATAAACTGCCCTGATTACTTAATGGAGCATGAAATTGGCCATTTAAGTGGTGCTAATCATGACTATAAAACGTTATTGAAAGATTTTGATAGTATAGAAAGTTACATTTCTGGAACGTATCCAAGAGCTCCTCAATATTCCTTCGGTACAATTTGTGCTGACAGAGGCACAGTGATGTCTTATGAGCGAGATGTTATACCTGCATATTCCAGCCCGGACATCAGAGTAGATGGCACAAAGTGCGGGGATAGCAAATACCACAATAATGCGAGAGTGCTTAGAGAGTTCGCACAAGCTTATTTAACCCCATGATTGCCTAGCTGCTAGATTGGTAGTCATCCGATTTAGTTACTTTATTATTAATGGTTATTATGAGATTAATGACTGCTGTGGTCGCGACTAATCCCTCTAGAACTTAGACCAAGAACCATACCTAAGCACCAAACCAAGGAGAGAAAATGCAGGTAAGTGTTAGGCCCGCCATGCCAAGCGAATTGGCAGCCATTTATTCCTTGGTTATCTCAAACGATGAGTGGACGAAGTTTAACGGCCCTTATTTTCCATACTCACCGCCATCACTAGAAGAGTTTGAAAGCCGTTCGTTTCAACGGTTACTCAATGGATCCGACTTACAGTTGGTGGTTGTAGACGATGTGCCTGTAGGAACCGTCAGTTGTTATTGGGAGTGTGAAGAGACACGTTGGCTTGAAGTCGGAGTAGTCATTTATAACTCCGACTATTGGGGGAAGGGTATTGCTGCGTTAGCTCTTCCTCTTTGGGTATCTTACCTATTCGAAAACAAGCAGATAGAGCGTGTCGGTTTAACCACTTGGTCGGGTAATCCGCGGATGATGTCACTAGCTCTTAAATTAGGCTTCCAGCAAGAAGCTAGGCTAAGAAAAGTGCGTTATTACCAAGGCGAGTATTATGACTCGATTAAGTATGGTCTATTGCGTTCTGAGTGGCTGGAAAGCAAATAGCCATAATTTGAGTTAGCTTGTTGTTTTACTGAACTTTATAAGTCGTGGAGTTCAAAGTAGTCACTTGTGATCTTTAAATCTAAGACGGGCGTATTTCTTCCAGTTTATTAAGGAAGAGTATGCATGATGCTATCTAAAGAGAATGAATCAAGAATTATCGAAATGGCGTGGGAAGACAGAACGCCGTTTGAAGCAATAGAACTGCAATTTGGTTTAAATGAATCGGAAGTGATTCGTTTTATGCGTAGCCATCTCAAGCTTGGCAGTTTTAAGCTGTGGCGTTCACGTGTTTCTGGGCGCTCGACCAAGCATGTAAAACTACGCAGTTCGGACGTTTCGAGAGGTTATTGTCCGACTCAATACAAGCACCGCTAGATAGGGACTTATTTAGTCAGCCCAAATGACATTTGATTGTGGAACAAGAAAGGTGGCGCAATGCACTGGACGCACAAAGACCCTCGTAATCATCACACTCATGGTTGGTTGAAGCATAACGGGAAAGTATACGAGTAAACACCTCCGAGACTTTTCCCTTCAAGGCTATAAGATAAAAAGGAATTTTGATGTTTAAGCTGGAAACTGACAGGTTGATTCTTCGAGATATGAGTATCGAAGACGAGTGTGCCTTTGTTGCGATCTCTCAAGACGCAAAGTATCAGCGTTTCTATGATGAAAGTGATTGCGAACCTAACAAATATCGAGAGCTAACTCAGTTGTTTGTTGCACAGGCTTTGGAAGTACCACGCCAGTCCTATCAACTAGCGGTTGAAAGCAAAGATTCGGGGAAGTTTATTGGAACCGTTTGTTTACGTCTTGAACGCGATAAACAAGCTTCAATGGGCTGTGCTTTATCGAGGGAAACTCAGGGAAAAGGGCTTTCTATAGAAGCATCTGAAGCCCTCGCTGATTTTGGTTTCTCAGAGTTAGGCATACACCGTATCTACGCCGAAACCATCAGCAAGAACTTGGCTGCGATTAAATTATGTAAGTCACTGGGAATGAAACAAGAAGCGTGTTTTAAAGCTCATCGATTCTTCAAAGGTCAATGGTGGGATACAGTTGTGTTGGCGGTTGTTCGATCTGATTGGGGAAAGGCTTAGTGATGGAAAGTGAAAGGCTCAAATTAACCCCTCCATCATTAAAATACAGCGAAGAGATGTGTGAGGTGATAAATGAGTGCAAGGCCGAGTTTTCCCCATTCTTACCTTGGGTTTCTGATTCTCTAACTAAAGAGCAGCTAGAACTTAACATTCAAGATGCTACCAATAATTTCGCCAACTTTACTGGCGAGTTCTGGTTCAATATTATTGAAAAGCAAACAGGGGCATTTATCGGGGCTATTGGCTTTATGATCAGAGACGATACTGTCCCTTACTTTGAAATCGGCTACTGGTTGCAAACATCAAAAACGGGCTTGGGTTACGTGAGTGAAGCTGTCCGAATTATCGAAGAATATGCATTCACTCAAAAAGGTGCGAAAAGAGTCGAAATTAGGATGGCAGGCTCGAATCTTAAAAGTCAGGCCGTGGCCAAACGATGTGGCTATCAACTTGAAGATCGCTTAGCCAATGATCGACGTTTGCCACTTTTATTGAGAGAAACCGTAAATTCCCAAGTACTCTGAAAGACCAACATTTAGCGCTTAGTTATCTGGCTCATCGTCTACAGTGACGTCACCATTCATTGAGTTGTAGTCAATGGAAATTCCCGGTACGACTCGATAATGATAGATACACTGATCCGTCTGTATATATTCAGCAATGTAGTCGGTTTCTTCTGGTGAATTGAAACTTGAAATACTAGGTGGATCGAGGAGCAGTGCGCCCCATACCGAAATGCAATCTTCAGCGTTATCTAATCTTGGAGATTCTTCAGGTAAGTGCCATTGCTGGGCTGGATATCCCCATTCATTGAAGTCAAGCTGGCCGGTCGCGGAGTCATCATAGATAGGGACGTTTGTGGAAGCACCGCCACCGTTTGAGGTTAAATTTTTTGAATAGGCAAGATCGACACCTGTTTTAAAAGAGGCTCCAGTGCCTTTTACAACTGCAATATGAGAATCAGTACTTACGTTGAGGAACCTTGGAGCAGCAGTTACGGCGAGTATTCCAAGGATCACAATAACGACAACAAGCTCAATAAGTGTAAAACCGTTCTTTTTCATTTAGCACCTCTTTTAAAGGCCGCTAGTATGCATTATAAGTTACTCTTACCAAAGGGAATATCCTTATTTTAGTGGTAATTTAAATGCTCAATAATGAATGTTGTGATTAAGGTAACTTATATTTTATAAATTTCATGCGTATGGTTTAAGTGCTGTGTATCTCACTTTGATATTAATTTTAGTTCTATGAAGGTTTGGCAATTAATGAATTTCGTAGAAACGGTAAAGCTTCATCTTTCAGGCGTTGGTTATCCAGAGGCTAGTGTTAAAACAGGGCAGGTTCGATCTATATCGGCGCTCGTTTTTAAAACCATCAAAAACAAAGATATCTCTAATGTTTTGTCCCTGTGTACTCAATTGCTTGAAGAAAGGGATTGGGCGTTAGGTGTTATTGCTTACGACTGGGCTTTTAGAGTAAGAAAACAATATTCGAAAGAAACGTTTCCAATCTTTGAGCATTGGTTAATGGAGTATGTCATTGACTGGAATGATTGTGATGACTTCTGCACTCATGCGTTTGGTGAGTTACTGTCTCAATACAATGAGTTGTTCGAACTCATAACCAAATGGGTCGAGCATTCGAATTTTGCTGTACGTAGAGCTGCTGCTGTCATCTTAATTTATCCGATCAATCAGAATCGATACTCAGCGTTGGCTCCGCTTTGTGTAGCAGACCTATTGCTAGAAGATGGACATGACCTCGTGCAGAAAGGATATGGTTGGATGCTTAAAGTCCTCAGTAAAAAGGAACCTCAACAGGTTATTGGTTATTTAAACGCTAAGCATGCCGCAATACCAAGAGTTGCTTTTCGCTAGGCGATTGAAAAGTTGGACGATAAAACTAAGCGAGAGTTAATGTTACTTTAACCACTGGCACTCCTCAAATCATCATCAGAATCCGGTGTGATTAATTATAACGATTAAAATAGGAACCCAAGGTGCAAGAACAAACTAGAGGACTCGATCGAGAAGGGTTCATTCAAAATCTTTATTCGCCAAAGAACATTGCGCCTGAATTTCAAGAAGTGGTGTCAGCAGTCGTTGATTCGTTGCTAAGAGAACTTCCAAGTCAAGTTGATGGTATCTACTTGTATGGAAGCGTGCCTAGAGGAACGGCCATTGTTGGTAGCTCTGATTTGGATGTTTCTATCGTACTCGCTACGCCTGTTGGTCAGAGAGAAAAGGAAGTATTTAACCTACTTTCCGACACCATACCCCAAACCTATCCGCAAGTGACCAAGCTTGATATCGATCCTGGCTTCCTGCGGGATGTTCTGCAACCCAACGAAGAATTCCATTGGCAGTTTTGGCTCAAGCATTGTTGCTGTTGTATTTGGGGGAATGATCTATCTATAAAGTTTCCACGATATAAGCCCAGCAATGAAATAGCCCAAGCTCTTAATGGCGATTTATCGACTTTTCTTAAGCAAATGCCCTCGAGTTTCAAAACAATGACTGATGCGGATATCGTTAAGGTAATTGGTAAAAAGTTAGTGCGAGCGGCGTATTATTTTGTGGCTGAGCAAGACGGCAGTTGGTACACCAATCTGAGCCAGTGCGCTGCAGTCGCCAAGCGCTATTACTCCAATCAAAGCGACGATATTGAGCTAGCTCATCAATACGCTCTCGGAAATTTGATATCTAAAACAGAAGCTTTTGAATTGTATGAAAGGCTGAGTAAAAAGCTTGTTGTAAATTAAGCATTAACACAAGCTAGAACAACAAACTTAACTACCTTTGTAACGGCTTTAGGAAAATTAGATGGATGTCCACGAGTGTGTTTCTTTTATCATGCTGAAGGAATCGCAGGTATTACTAGAAAAGCGTAGTGAGTCTAGGGAGACCGATCCCGGTTTAATCACTATACCTGGCGGCCATATTGAACACGGTGAAAACCAGGTTCAGGCGCTGTTTCGTGAACTTGATGAAGAACTTAATGTTGTTCCGATTGATTACCAATACTTGTGTTCGCTTTACCATCCTACGAAGGAACTTCAGTTGATTCATTATTTTATCGTGAGTGACTGGAAAGGAGATATCACCGCTCAAGAGACTGATGATGTTAAGTGGTATTCACTAGGTTCAGCTCCTGTTGGTATAGCAGCCGATGGTATTGCTTTGAAAGAAGTAGAGCGCGTGGGTAGGTATCTTTAGTTTGGATTCGATAAGATGTTTTGGACGTTTTTTGAGGGCTCAAAAACGGTGAAACCCCGATGTTGGTAGCATCGGGGTTTCGAATTTCTAGATTTCTCGACTGGTAAGATCGATTATCTTTTCTATGCAGAAGGCTGGATTAATCCAATCTTATTCCTTGGTAGGGAATTAGATGCGGATGAAGTCCATGTGCTCAACTTTTGGCTTGAACGCGTGACGTTGAACGTCTTGTGGCTTAACCTTAACTTCTGCGCCGTCAATCAGTAGAGTGATTGCTTCGTAGAATTCAGGCTTGTCCATTTGGTTGATCACGTCAGCGTGAACAAGTTCGATAGCTACAGCTTCAGCTTCGCCACCGTAGATTACAGCTGGGAATTTACCAGCGTGACGTAGGCGGCGGCTCGCACCTTTACCTAGTTCAGTACGTACTACTGCTTCAAATTTCATAGTTTTACTCTCAAATTAGTAAAAATTAACTTCACACCTCAATGCGACCTTGAGTGTGTGGTAATGCTTAAACATAAAAGTTCATGCTTAAGCGAGCGCGGATACTAACATCACATTCCAATATGAGCAAGTCAGAAGCCCATCTCAAAGTGAATTTCCTTCGATAATGGGTTCGTTTGGAGATAAAACGTTCGCTAACGCTTGTTTAGCGCATTTTACTCCCTTTTACATCGCAATCCTTATCTATTTATATCACTGCTAAATCATCAAGTTAATGAACGGAAAATGAATGTTTGCCTAAGACTTGGTTAAGTCTTAGTTCGTTAATCTTAGTGTTAATTAAACAGCAGAATGAATAGGTGAAAATATGAAACCGGTAAGCATTGTCGTAATTACGCTAAACGAAGAGAAACGCATTAGCCGCTTAATGGAAGAGTTGAGCGTGCAAACCCACCAAGAGTTTGAAGTGATTGTTGTCGACTCGAACAGTGAAGATAACACCAGAGAAGTGGCGCAAGCTTATGAAAACGCGTTGCCAAAATTAACGGTGCATCACATGGAAAACCGTGGTGTGAGCCTTGGCCGAAACACGGGTGCTTCATTGGCGCAATACAACCGAATCCTTTTCTTAGATGCTGACGTGAGCTTGCCTCGAACCTTCCTTGCGAAAGCGCTTTATGAACTAGAAGAGAAGAAGCTTGAAGTGGCGGGTGTGTACATGAGTTCAAAAGGGCTGCAACTGGTTCATAAACTCGGTTATGGGCTGTTTAATGCGGGCTTATTTGCGACGCAGTTCTTTTTCCCAACCGCGATTGGCGCGTGTATTTTCTCAACCAAAAGAGCACATGAAGAGATCGGTGGTTTCGATGAAGAGATTGTCCTTTGTGAGGACTGTGATTATGTAAAACGTGCGAGCAAAACATGGCGATTTAGATTCCTAAATATGACCTTTGGCTTTGACCCACGTCGATTAGATCAAGATGGCGTTGTGAAGACAGGCTCTACTTATCTTAAAGCCAATGTAAGACGCTTCTTTAAAGGCGAAATGCGTAACAACGAGATGAACTACAAGTTCGGTCATTACAAAGAACAGTAAGCATTGAGGTTGTTATGTTTGATGGACTAGGGCTGTTTCTGGGAGCATTGGGTGATGCTCTCATTGGCCCAAACCTATTTGTACCGGGAGAGCCCTTTTATATCGCGGCGGGCTTTCAACTGTATTCGGGTGTATGGATGGCTTTGGTGATGGTGATGCTAGGTGGCTTGCTTGGTGATCAAATCAGTTATTTTATAGGCTATAAATACGGTGCCAAAGCGCAACGAAGACTCATTAAGTTTCGTCCTAAAACCAAAAGATTGATTGCGCGTTGTCGTTATATGGTTGCTCGAAAAAGCACATACATCATTATTTTTGCTCGCCTATTAGGGCCAATCGCTTGGGTCGTGCCATTTATAGCTGGCTCGCATCGTGTACCGTGGCGTAATTTCAGTTTATTGGCCTTTATAGGCTTGGTTCTTGGTGGTGGGCAGTTTATTGCTTGGGGCATGCTACTAGCGCATGGCGTTGAGAACTTTCCGTGGCTTAATAGCCTTAAGATATTTATCTCGGAGCATAATAGCTTGATCGTTGGTGTGTTCGCGGTATTAGTCTTCACCATTATCGGTTACCGAATGAAGTGGCGATGCTTAGTACTTAAGTCTAGTGCGCTGTTGTTGGCGTGGGTATTGTTTGCGAACTACGCTCACTTTTTCTGGAAAGCGGATGACTTTCAGAATCAACCAGAGACGGCTCAAATAAACAAAGTCGACTGGAACTCGGTTACCTATAAAGCGTTCCCCGGTAAATCTTCGTTCTACTCGGCGCAAGCGATCAACGTAATTTATGTTGGAGCAACCCCAAGAGACTTAATGAAGCAATTAGGCTGGATAGAGAATCAAACCTTCTCTCGAAATGAGATTGAATGGGTTGGTTATCTCGCATTGCTTAGAGAAAAAACGCCGCCAGTGTCTGATTTATATTGGCGAGACAAGCCGCAAGATATGGCTTTTCAATTGCCGGGTAACCTGATGAAGCGCAGCCATATTCGTTGGTGGCGTGCAGGTGTTGATATTAAAACTAACCAGCCTCAGTGGTTAGGCGCAATTAGCTATGATGATGGCCTTAAAGTCACGCCTTACTCAGGCATTGTGACCGTGCTTCATAACATTGACCCTAATGTTGATGAAGAGCGAGATCGGCTTGCTAATCAGATACGAACGTTACTACCAGACATCGAGTTAGACAAGTACCCATTAGCAACGGTGGAAGTGATCAATGACGATCATGACTATTACACTGATGGCCGGGTATTAACGATTGGAGCAACGACCCTTAGTGATAATTCACAAACTTTGGATGTTGCTGTGAACGATATATAGAGTTGTATATAAGGTCGATAGAATTAAGCCCTAGCATTACGTTAGGGCTTATTGTGTTTAACTTTTACTTAGCTTGTTCAGCCTTTACTTACTTTAAGCACCAGAGAAGCTTTTAAGCCGCCCATTGAGCTCTTGCTGAGCGTTAGGCTGCCTCGGTAACTGTGTGCCATTTCATTTACGATATTAAGCCCTAAGCCTGTTCCTGGTGTGGTTTCATCAAGTCGGACGCCACGTTTGGTCACTTGCTCAAGCTTCTCTTCAGGAATGCCTTGGCCATCATCTTCAATCACCAACTCTATGTTGCCATCGTCGAGTTCATTTGCATGGACGCGAATAATGCTGCCCGCCCACTTGTAACTGTTCTCGAGTAGGTTGCCGACCATTTCATCAAGGTCGGTTTTTTCTACTGCCACTTCAATCTCAGAGTCTAGCTCGTTAATCATGGTGACTTCATTGGCAGCGTAGACTTTATCAAACGCCATTGAGATAGCTTCGACACGCTCACAAGGTGAAGACTTCACCGAAAGAATGTTCATTGCACCTGCCATACGAGCGCGGCCAAGGTGATAATCAATTTGGCTTTGAATCTGATGAATGGGCTGTTGCAGCAGTGCCTTGTCATCCTCTGGAAGTCGCTCTATCTCATTTTTTAGAACTGAAAGCGGTGTTTTCAACGCATGAGATAAGTTACCCGCGTGGTTACGAGCTCGTTCTAATAACTCTTGATAGTGAAAGAGCAGGGCATTGAGGTCAGAGACTAATGGAGAAACCTCTTTCGGGTAGTTATCGCTTAACCCTTCTTGCTCGCCGTTTCTTAGCATTACCAGTTCGCGTTGCATCTTGCTGAGCGGTAATAACGACCAACTGACTTGAATACCGATCAACATCAGCACGCCAACAAACAGCAACATTAGGATCAACCAGACTTGACCAGTAAGCTCTGTCAGTGTGGATTCTAATGGATCTTCATCAATACCAATGGTGATCGTGACAGGGTCGCTCAGTTCAGGCAGGTAGATATCTTGCTCGATGTAAATCAACTTTTCTTTCTCTGGCCCTTTGACTGATGTGTGAATCGGTGAACGCTTGATGGTGAGGTCTTTATCCCATAGCGAGCGAGATCGAATGATCTGCTCTTGGGTAGCGGCGCGCCAATAAATACCACTGTAGGGCTGGTTGAACCTAGGATCAGACAGACGCTCTGCCATGATCAGGTTACCACTGTCATTGGTTTCGATATTGGCGGTTAACTCATCCATGGTTAAGCCAAGCTGCTGCTTCATGTCATCGACGAGGTAGTCGTTAACCAGTTTCGGAATCCCGACACCAGCCGCTAATATCATCGCACCTAGCCAAAAAGCCGCAGCAAGGAGCAAGCGGCTTTTTAAACTGATGTTTTTAAGTGTTCGTTTCTTTAGATTCATGCATTTCCAACCTGCCTTTGCTCATCGTAACTTATCGTATTGCGATGATCAGAACAGGCTGTCCACTTAATTAATGGTTGCTCTTGGCGTGATTGACGACTGAGCTATTCAGCATTCAGTTGGTAGCCAAGGCCACGAACGGTTTTGATGATCTTTGGTGCGATTTTCTTACGAATACGACCGATGAACACTTCAACCGTGTTTGAGTCTCGGTCGAAGTCTTGCTTGTAGATATGCTCAACCAACTCAGTGCGCGAGATAACCTTGTTTTGGTTATGCATGAAGTACGCGACAACTTTATATTCCAGCGCCGTGAGGCTAACTGCTTGACCTTGCCACAACACTTTAGAACTGCGTGTGTCTAGGCTTAGATCACCGATTTGAAGTATCGGAGCAGCACTGCCTGATGCTCGGCGCAGTTGAGCTCGGATACGGGCAATCAGCTCGACCATCTCAAATGGCTTAGTTAGGTAGTCATCAGCACCGGCGTTCAAGCCCTCAACACGTTGAGTTAGCGTGTCACGAGCACTTAAGATAATCACTGGCGTGTTGATGTTTTCGTCTCGAATGCCTTTTAATACCGTTAGGCCGTCAAGCTTAGGTAAACCTAAATCGAGGACAATCGCGTCCCATTCTTCTGACGTTGCACGGTAGAGTGCGTCGATACCATCTTGAGAGAGCTCTGGAACCCAGTCGGCCCCCTCAAGTGTTTCAATAATTTGTTGGCCCAAACGAGGCTCATCTTCAACGACTAAAATTTTCATAATTGTTCTTCTAATTTCTTCTAATGACTGTTCGTCGTGCTTAGCTCTTCGTCGTACGTAACTAGTCGCCGTGTTTAATTGCGTCTTTAAAGTTGCGGCCTTTGATCATAAGCATTTCTAACGTCTCAGCGTTGTATTCGACTTTGATGATGTTGTTTTGGTAATTGATTTTTAGTTCATACACCCAAATGTCGTCATCTTCTTCTAGTTCTACTTTAATGATTCTGCCATGAAGATCGTTTTCAACCGCCGCATACATTTCTGAGAAAGGGCGAATGTAGCCTTCTCGTACAGCTTCGTAGACTTCGTCTTGATCTTCTTCAAATTCGATGCTGGTTCCTGCTTTATGAACGTCCTGCACTAATTCATGACCATTATGATGTGAGTCAGCCCATGCGCCAGCAGAAACAAATAAGCCTAAGCTTATAGAAAACAAAGAAATCATAGCTTTACTAAACATAGCGAATCCTAGAGAAGGTTGATAGCGTTCAGTATAAAAAAGTAATTCTGAACAGAAAGTGAACCTGATTAATAATGAGAATTTGATACCGAAAAACTTAACGCTTAAATGGCGCAGGCTTTAATACATAAGATTAATTGCCGAGTGTTAAGAACGTAAGACTTACTTTTATTCTTAACCTTAACGCTGCTGTAGTTCGTCTTCGAATATCTTGTCTCTCATTTTCCAAAAGCGTCCGACTTTACGGGCAATCACGAATTGAGGTGGGCGGAATCTATGTTGGTGAGCAACCACACTCGTCGGTGAGGCTTCTTCGAAAGGGCGATGTCTGTCTGCAAGGTGAGGGCGAACAAACTGGTCTTTGAAGTTCTGCTTCTGCTTTTTGCTGGTTAATGACCAAAACTCATGCACTTGCGCTTGGTTTTCTCCGCGATAGGTGACCTTAAGTTGTGATTTACCTTTCTCGTCTTTAAGCACGTTGAGGTCCATTTCCAAGCATTCAAATACCAAGGCATCTTTTAGGTTCAGTGCTTCTTTTAGCTTTTTGTCTGGGTCGACTAAGGTTGCATCGCACTCATGACAAATGCGCGCAGCAATGTCATTATCAGCACCACATTCACCGCAATATTTCGCTCGGAAGCGATAATTACAGTGCTCGCGCTCGCCCGTGTCTTCATCGGTAAAGTAGCCTTGGCATTTGCGCCCAAAGTGCTCAAGCAAGAAGCCATTGCTGTCTAGCTTGCCCCAAAAGTTATTATTGAAGCCGCACGCAGGGCAAGGGATGGTGATGATTTCACTGTCTGAATCGGGTTTAGGGTCGCCAACCTCAGGTTGGTAGAGGTCGTAACTGTTGCCCGCATAGTCGAGCACCAAACACTCTTTTTTACCCGGAGATAGGCGTAAGCCACGGCCAACGATTTGTTGATACAAACTGATGGATTCTGTCGGGCGCAAAATCGCGATTAAATCGACGTGTGGCGCATCAAAACCTGTGGTTAATACCGATACGTTAACCAAGAACTTGATTTTACGTTCTTTGAAGTCGCTGATAATTTGGTCACGTTCGAGAGTTGGTGTATAACCAATCACAATTGAAGCTTCACCTTCTGGCAATAAGCCGAGGATCTCTTGCGCGTGTCGAACGGTCGCAGCGAATACCATGATGCCTAGTTTATCTTGGGCTAGGTGAATAATCTGATCGACAATCTGTGGGGTCGCTCGTTTCGATTGCTCGATCACCATGTCGAGTTCTGCTTCTTTGTAGCGACCAGTGCTCGCGGGCTTTAACTGCGAAAAGTCATAGCTCAACACGGGTGCATCAATCATGCGTGCAGGAGTTAAGAAACCTTCATCGAGCAGGTAACGAATCGGCAGCTCAAAGATACAGTCGCGGAAGAAACGTGGCTCATCTGAACGCACTTGACCGCGAGTGTGGTATTGATAAATCCAACCCATCCCAAGACGATATGGGGTCGCTGTTAATCCAAGCACCTTGATGCCCGAATTATTCTCGCGTAAGTGAGTGATGACTTTCTGATAACTACTGGTCTTTTCATCGGGAACACGGTGGCATTCGTCGATAACCAACAGCGAAAATTGGTTAGAGAATGAATCGAGATTTCGCACCACAGATTGCACCGAAGCAAACACGACTTGTTGGTCGGTCTCTTTGCGTCCTAAACCCGCAGAGAAAATCGAGCCTTTCAGCCCGTAACCTTCATACTTTTCATGGTTCTGTTCAACCAACTCTTTTACGTGAGCAAGCACCAACACTCGACCTTTCGCAAGCCTTGCTAACTCTGCAATCACAAGGCTTTTTCCTGCACCTGTCGGAAGCACGAGCACTGCCGGAGTTTGGTGTTTTCTGAAGTAATGAATCACTGATTTTACAGAATCAGCTTGGTACGGGCGGAGTGTATACATATCGCGTCTTGTAAGAAGGAAAACAAATAGTGTGAAATAGCTCAACTAATTGAGCAAAGGTGACTATAATACCCGACTTAGATTAGTTGAGGTATTCATGCGTTTAGATAAATTTCTGTGCGATGCATTAGGCGTCACTCGAAGAGAAGCAACACACTTATTAAAATCCAAGGCAGTGACAGTAAATGATGTCATTCAAAAAAGCGGTTCACTCAAGGTAACTGAAGAGTGCGTTGTCGAATGGCAAGGCAATGAACTGAATGTTCACGGCCCACGTTACATCATGCTTTATAAGCCAGAAGGCTTTGTTTGTTCGCATGAAGATGGCGCAAATCGTATCGCGTTTGAATTACTTGATGAAATCAAAATGGACAAGCTGCACTTTGCTGGTCGTCTAGATATTGATACAACAGGTCTTGTGTTGATTACAGACGATGGTAAGTGGTCTCACCGTATCACTTCGCCAAAGCACAAGTGCGAGAAGACGTACCGTGTGTGGTTGGTTGAACCTGTTGAAGACGATTACGTTGAAAAATTCAAAGAGGGCATCCAGCTTAAGAGCGAAGATGGCCTAACACTTCCTGCACACCTAGAAGTTCGTGCAGAGCGTGAAGTGCTGCTAACGATTCACGAAGGCAAATACCACCAAGTTAAACGTATGTTTGCTGCTCTTGGTAACAAGGTAGAAGCACTACACCGTGAACGTATTGGCGAAATTGAGATGGACGAATCTTTAGAGTTAGGTGAATACCGTTACCTAACGCAAGAAGAAGTCGATTCAATCTGGAAGTAGTCCTTAGCTAGAAGTTGCTCTTAACAAGAAATTGTTCTTAACAAGAGACCACTTTTGCTGGAAATAGCCCTTTCGTTGTAAAGCCGACCATGGATAGCGTCGGCTGATGATGTTGACTGGTACTAGGAAAGTCTCAGCCAATCTTTGACTCGCGTACTCACGCTAGTCCCTAGCTCTATCAGTTGAACATTCGGAGAACCATGCAAACATCGACCTCACAGAGCCAAAGCTCCCAACTAGAAACACCTCAATTAGGCTTAGTGCTGTTTTTGATTCTAGGTGCGATTGGTGCACTTACTCCGCTAGCCATTGATATGTATCTGCCAGCGATGCCGACCATTGCTAAAGATCTTGGTGTGACGGCGGGTGAGGTACAAATCACGCTAACAGCCTATACCGCAGGTTTCGCGCTGGGGCAGTTGCTGCATGGCCCGTTGGCGGATAGCTATGGTCGCAAGCCTGTACTGCTTATTGGTGTGTTCTTGTTTGCTATCGCTTCTATGGTGAGTGCGACAACTCATGGCATTGAAGCGCTGACTTACATCCGTACCGCTCAAGGTTTTGCTGGTGCTGCGGCGGCCGTTATCATCCAAGCGGTGGTAAGAGATATGTTCGATCGTGAAGATTTCGCAAGAACCATGTCTTTCGTTACTTTGGTGATGACAGTTGCGCCATTGGTTGCTCCGATGATTGGCGGTTACTTAGCGTTGTGGTTCGGTTGGCGTTCAATTTTCTGGGTTCTGGCTATTTTTGCGGTGATCGTGATTCTGGCGGTATCGATGAAGATCCCAGAAACGCTTCCTGCAGAAAACCGACAACCATTGCGCTTTAAAACCACGATTCGTAATTACGCCCGTTTATGTAAAAACCCGACCGCTATGGGCTTGATTTTCTCGGGTGCATTCTCGTTCTCTGGGATGTTTGCATTCTTAACTGCAGGCTCTTTTGTCTACATTGATGTCTATGGCGTACGTCCTGACCTGTTTGGTTACCTATTTGGTCTGAACATTGTTGCGATGATTCTGATGACGACAATCAATGGTCGAATCGTTAAGAAGGTCGGTTCTCATACAATGTTGAGGGCAGCGTTGGTCATCCAATTACTGGCTGGCGTAGGTTTACTTGTCGGTTGGGCGCTGGATCTCGGGCTTTGGGGAATCGTGCCGTTTGTGATGCTATTTATTGGCACCATCTCTACTATCGGCAGTAACTCTATGGGTCTATTGCTCAGTGGTTATCCAAACATGGCAGGCACGGCTTCATCGCTTGCGGGAACATTAAGATTTGGTACTGGTTCTGTCGTTGGGGCTATCGTTGCGATGCTGCCAAGTGACAGTGCTGGGTCTATGGCTATGGTAATGGCTGCATGTGCAGTAATGTCAGCATTACTATATTGGACATTAGGAAAGAAGGCATAATGTCAAAATACTATATTGAAATTCAGAAGTTAGTGAATGATGCGCTAGGCGAGCTATATGCTCTACATAAGTCTGGCAAGGCCATTGACGCACCTATCGCGAACAACCTTTATTTGGTTCGTTGGGTAACAAAGGCAATTAAATCCCAAGCTTATGATCGCGTGATTGTGCCTGACTTGGTTCGCTGGCAGAAACAGGGTCGCTCAAAAGGCAATAACTCTGATTTAACTTTTACCTTTAAACGTATTTCTGCGTTTTACGGGCGTTTTTTCCCTGAAGGCGAAGATCCTAAAGTGCTTAAAGACAGTGATGTTGAAGCATTCATGGACAAAATGTACGAGATGGGTTGGAGCGTATCGAGTGAAGATGAGCTAACGACTGGCGGCAAGATTCAATTCTTCACCGATGGTGAGCACTCTTTTGCTTTGTGTGGCAAACAGTGTGACGACTCTTTCGACGGTGAGTTGATGGTTAAGCCAATGAACTGGTTTGTTCGTGGTAACCACGCTGAGTTCATTCAAGCAGCGATGGAAGCGGGTTTCATGCTTCACAAAGTAACGGACTATAAGTCTGCGGTGAAGTATCACGGTGAATACATCGTTTACCCTGTTAACCAAGGCAACCAACTTGCAGAGATCCCAATTAGCGTTATTGGCTAGTAACGGATTCGGGATACGAGATGAGAGATATGAAGAGCGGAATTATCCGCTCTTTTTTTGCCTCTCATAGCGCGTGTCGCTAATTTGCTTTTAGTCTTTTCGCATCTCGACACTCGAATCCCGCATCTGCTTTTAATCTTTTCGCATCCCGTTACCCGAATCTCGCATCTGCTTTTAATCTTTTCTCATCTCGACACTCGAATCTCGCATCTGCTTTTAATCTTTTCGCATCTCGTCACTCGAATCCCGCATCTGCTTTTAATCCTGTTCTTTAGCTTGCTTCTCAATTGCCTTCACCATGCCTTTAAAAATAAACAGGTGGGCTGGCATCATAGCAAACCAATACAGTAACCCTAGAAACCCCTTTGGATGCCACCAAGCCGAGATATTCAGCTCGCGAGAGTCACCGTGGTCAGAGACAGTAATCTCGAGTCGCCCTAAACCGGGGCCTTTCATACCGAAAAGCAGAGATAAAAACTGATTCTCTTCACAGCGAATGACCTTCCATGAATCGATTTTGTCACCGACTTTTAGGTTGGGCCCTTCTGGCATTTGTCGAACCGGTACACCGCCACCGAAAAGAACATCCAACCATTCGCGTGTGCGCCATAAAGTGTTAGCAAAGAAGTAACCTTGCTTCGGGCTTCCGATTTGCTGAGCAACATGCCAAAGCGATTCCAATGAAGCGCTTGAGGTGATACTTGCGCCTGTTTTCTTCGGGTAATAGCCATACCCAGCTTGCCAGCGTTTGAATGCGGTTTTATCAAAGCCCCATACATTGCTTTTGACAAAGTTTCCTTCAGCGTGAATGGCTTGTTCAACCATATTTTCGAACGAGATAAGCTTCTGAGGGTACTTTTCTCTAATGATGGTCGAACTGGCGATGAAGTCGTGCTTTAAGCCTGCAAGTAGTGCTCTACCTATGTTAGACGGTACAGAAGTCACCACACCTAACCAATATGAAGCAATCTTTGGTGTCAGTAGCGATGTCGCCCATAGTTTGAGTGGACGATCGGCGGTTTTAGCAATATGAGCAAATTGGTTTCGGTAAGAGACAATATCCGGCCCGCCAACCTCAAAGGTTTGGCTTTCGCTAGGCGTGTCTTGTGCGAGTTTTAGTAAATAGTGGTTCAGGTTCTGCAAAGCAATCGGGTTGGCTTTAGAGTCAACCCATTTTGGCGCAATCATAATCGGCAAGTTGTACACGAAATCTCGCATGATCTCGAATGCCGCAGATCCTGGGCCAATGATCACGCCAGCTTGAAGTTCGGTAACGGGTACAGGCCCTTTACGAAGCAATTCGCCGGTTTTCTTTCTCGCTTGAAGGTGCTCTGAATCACCAGTCTGAGGCTGTAAAGAACTCAGGTAGATGACGTGTTGATTCTTTGGCCCAAGAGCAGAAACAAAGTTACGGGCTAAGTTCAGCTCATAATCGATAAAGTCGTGGCCTTCCGCCATGCCATGGACGAGAAAGAAGATAAGATCAAAGTCGGGGACTAAGGCTTGTGTCGCAGCTTGCTCGGCCAGATCAAGATACTCAAGCGATAAGCTTTCGTGAGGCTCGGTCCGTGCCTTTAAATAGTCGATATGCCTTGCTGCTGCCGTGACTTGATAGCCTTGCTCAAGCAGGAGAGGGAGGAGTTGCGAACCAACATATCCAGAAGCGCCTAAAACCAGTACTTTCTTCATTGTTACTCCATTTATATCTGTGGTTAAAAACCGAACATTGATATAATAGCGCGATATTTATCTTTATTCATCAATACGTTCCGTTTAGGTATCTCTCAATGTTGCTCTCTTCAATTATTCATCACACACGAGGTGATTTTGTTCGCAGGCTTATTGCGATTGCACTGCCCATCACCTTGCAGAGCATTATGTTTTCAAGCCGAGGCTTGGTGGATGTATTGATGTTGGGCCAACTTGGCGAAGCAGACATCGCAGCTGTGGGGGTGGCGAGCCGAGCGATGTTCGTGACGACCATTATGCTGGTGGGTGTTACCACGGGCGGTGCTCTTCTTACTGCTCAATATTGGGGCGCGGGTAACAGACAAGGTGTGAGAGAAAGCACTGCGCTGACGTGGCTGGTGTCGACACTGTTTGCTTTACTGACTATCGCGTTTTTCGTTTCATTTCCTGCACAAATCATGGGCGTGACGACCGACTCTCAAGAGGTCATCAACTTAGGCGTTGAATACATCGTAATTACGTCATTTAGCATGCTAGCGGTATCGTGTGTCAGCAGTATGGCTGTGGGTTTGAGAGCGATGCACAAACCCGGGCTAAGTACATTTTTCAGCGGTATCGGCATCCTGTCTAACGTGTTCTTAAACTGGGTGCTGATCTTCGGTAACTTAGGCTTTCCTGCGCTTGGAATCAAAGGTGCGGCGATTGCGACGGTACTGAGTGGCGCGATTGAAGTCGCGACTTTGTTTGGTTATCTCTATTTCTCTAAGCATTTATTAGCATTTAAGTTTTGCGATATTAAAGCGGCAGCTTCGATTGATAAGGTGGTTCGCTTCTTGAAGCTGTCTCTGCCGACCACGTTTAACTTCTTAGCATGGGCGGGTGGTTTGTTTGCTTACCACGCGATCATGGGGCAATCGGGCGTTCAAGGTCTGGCTGCGCTATCGGTCATGACGCCGGTTGAATCTATCTCATTGAGTTTATTGATTGGCCTTTCGAATGCGGCAGCTGTTTTGGTGGGTAATCAACTTGGTGCGAAAAACAATGAAGCGGTTTACTATCAAGCGCTTGGCTTAACAATTTTGTGTTTCTTAACTAGTATTGTTGTAGCCGTTTTTCTCTATTTCGTTCAAACGCCAATACTTAATGCCTTTAGCGCACTGACGGAAGAAACCAGAGCCCTCTCAGAGAAGTTCATTCTGATCCTCTGTGTGGGTATTGTCATTCGCTCGGTGCCATTGACTGTGATCGTTGGGGTGTTGAGAGCGGGTGGTGATGTGAAGTTCTGCCTCTATCAAGATTTGATTGCTCAGTGGGTGATCGGTATCCCATTGGCAGCCATCGCGGCTATCTATTTTAAGTTTCCACCTGAGTGGGTATATCTGCTTTTCCTAACGGAAGAAGTCCTCAAGTGGGGCGGGTCGCTCTATCGCATGAAAACAAGAAAATGGATTAAAAACTTGATAGGAAGTTGAAGTAGGGCGCACCAATCGCATCACTTTATCGTTGGCGTGTGATCTATCTTTCAAAATACTTCCTCCTAACAGGGAATTAGTGTAGATTCTCCTTCCAAATTCTAACTAATGCGAGCTGTTTAATGTTAAAGCTGTCAGACCTATGTAAAGGCTATGTCGATGGGGGGGAGTTTCACCCTGTTTTGCAAGGTGCTGAATTAACATTAAACCAAGGTGACCAGCTGGCATTAATGGGAGAAAGCGGTTCAGGTAAAAGTACTTTACTGAATCTTATCGCGGGCTTAGACCTAGCGGACTCAGGTGAAATCGCTTTTCCTCACTTCAATATGCACGACTCAACCGAGCGTGACCGCACCGCTTATCGCAGAAACAACATTGGCCATATTTTTCAGCAATTCAACTTACTGCCAACGTTAAATATTGCCGATAACATCCGTTTTTGCCGCCAGTTAAAAGGCTTACCTGAAGACAAAGGTCTCTGGAGACAGATTCTCTCTGCTTTAGATCTTATGCCTTTACTTGGCCGTTACCCTGAAGAAGCGTCTGGTGGCCAACAACAACGTGCGGCCATTGCGCGTGCGCTGTATATGGAACCAAAAATATTGCTGGCCGATGAGCCGACCGGTAGTTTAGATGAGCGTAATGCAGAAGCGGTAATGCGTTTGCTGACCTCTTTGGCTCGTCAATTAGAATGTACGTTGCTGTTGGTAACACACAGTGAAAAAGTAGCTCTGCATATGGATGGTAGGATCCGTCTGCAAGGAGGGCAACTGCATGTTATGGCCCGTAGTTAAGGCACTACTCGGTCACTATCGACGTTACCCACTGCAGATTATTTTGGTATGGCTTGGTTTAACCCTCGGCGTATCACTTTTGGTTGGTGTTACTGCTATCAACCAACACGCCAAGCAAAGCTATGCGCATGGCGAAAAACTCTTTTCGAATCCTCTTCCTTACCGTATTCGACCAAAACACAACGCCAATAAAATCCCGCAAGGCTTTTATATCCAACTTCGCCGTGAAGGTTTTCAACAGTGTTCTCCTCTTGATCACCATCGTATCACTGATGAAAATGGCGCAAACTTCATGGTTGTCGGTATAGATCCTGTTTCTATGCTTCAGCTACAACCTGGTATAGCGTTAAAAGATCTTACCGCTTTGAACCTCATGAAGCCACCATATCCAATCCTTGTCAGTGATGATCTTGCTGAACACATGGAATGGCACAACGGTGATTACATCCCTTTGATGGATGGTTCTGAACTTGGTCCTGTGGTTGTTGATCAAAATAATATGATTAATGGTACAAGGTTGATTGCGGATATCTCCTTGCTCCGAATGCTTAAACGCAGTGCTGGGCTTTCAGTGATTGCTTGTTCAGACATGCCCACTGAGAAGTTTGAACGTCTTAAAAATATGTTACCTAATGGTTTGACGATCTCTCGTAGCTCTAAGGCAGAGCTTGAGTCGCTGACCAGTGCGTTCCACTTAAACCTAAAAGCGATGGGTATGCTGTCGTTTGTGGTTGGTTTATTTATTTTCTATCAAGCGATGTCGTTGTCATTTATTCAGCGCCAACCGTTAGTCGGAATCTTAAGACAAACAGGTGTATCGGGCTGGCAATTGGCTAAAGCGCTTTGCTTAGAATTGTTGATATTGGTCGTACTGAGCTGGATCTGCGGTAATGTATTCGGTGTCATGTTAGCCAACCAATTGTTACCAGCGGTATCTTCAAGCTTAGGCGACTTATACGACGCCAACGTTGGCTTAACGATCGACTGGAATTGGCGATGGAGCGGCTACAGCTTATTGATGGCGTTACTTGGTGCGTTTTTAGCGTGCGCTTGGCCATTGGTGCGTTTGCTTAGATCACAACCGATTCGTTTGACCTCTCGCTTATCTTTGATGCGCTTTGCGGGTACAGAGTTTACTTGGCAAGCATTGATTGGCTGTGGCTTCTTGGTTGCCGCTGTCGCCGTGTATCAAGCCCCTCAGACTCAAGAGACGGGTTTTGCGATTATCGCGCTAATGCTGATCAGTGTGGCGCTATTTACCCCGTTTTTGATGTGGAAGTTATTTAACAGCCTCTCTTATTCGTTGCGCTGGGTTCGTGCTCGCTGGTTCTTTGCTGATGCAGCCTCCAGTATGAGTTACCGTGGCGTGGCGACGATGGCCTTTATGTTGGCCTTAACAGCCAATATTGGTGTAGAAACCATGGTCGGTAGCTTTAGAGATACCACTGATAAATGGCTAACACAGCGTTTGGCAGCCGATCTTTATATCTACCCAACCAACAATGCCGCTGCTCGTATGAGTAATTGGTTATCTGACCAACCTGAAGTGGATTCGGTTTGGTGGCGTTGGGAGAAAGATGTTGCGTCTCCAGTCGGTAGTATTCAGGTGGTCAGTACAGGCCCTTCTGAAGGCGAACTAGAAGCGCTGACGATCAAATTAGGTATTCCGAATTACTGGTATCACTTACATCACTCTAAAGGTGTGTTGATCAGTGAATCGATGTCTCTCAAGCTGGGGATTCGCCCTGGCGACTACATCGACCTCTATGACAGTCTCGGCTCTGGTTGGCAGGTTGTCGGTGTCTATTACGATTACGGTAACCCTTACCATCAAGTCATGATGTCGCATCGAAATTGGCTGTATGGGTTTGCAGGGCGGGGAAATGTCGGCCTTGGCGTAATACTCAAAGACGATGTGAATTCACTAGGGCTTCGCAACCGATTAGAAAGTGTATTCAGGCTTGGTTCTGAGCGTGTTTTCGATAATAACAATATTCACAGTCAAGCGATGCGGGTGTTTGATAGAACGTTCGCGATTGCAGATACACTAGGCAATATCACCTTGGTTATCGCCGTCTTCGGTATCTTCTTCGCGACGGTTGCGGGTGAAGTATCTCGCCAAAGGCATATTTCCTTGCAGCGCTGTTTGGGTGTCTCGGCGAAAGAACTGATCCTGACAGGTAGTTTGCAGCTGTTTGTGTTCGGGCTTATTTCCTCCTTAATTGCGATTCCGCTCGGATTAGCGCTAGCGAGCCTAATTGTAGATATCGTGATCAAGCAGTCTTTTGGGTGGTCACTCGAGTTACAAGTGATTCCTTGGGACTATTTGCAGACATTTGCATGGGCCATGGCAGCATTGATGCTAGCTGGTGCTTTACCAGTGATGAGAATGATTCGGAACACTCCGATGAAGTCACTGAGGGATGCGCTTTAGTATGTTTTTACGGAATACCTCAACTAAGTTAAGACAACGAATCCTGTCTTCTCTGCTATTAATCAGTTTCTTCGGCATCTTTTTAAGTGTTTGGGGTTATTACTCCTATTTCATCGATCCTGGTGAAAAGGGCGTGAATGAAGTTAACTCAATATTGGTTAATGAACACTTCAATGTGTTCGAACCTGTTTTGCCAGACCGCAATGTGTCGCTACCACAAGATTTTAAGTTCCACCCAGAGTTTCAGCACGAGTGGTGGCATTACTTTGCGTCTTTGAAAGGTGATGATGGTAAAGACTATTCGGTCCAGTGGAGCTTTTTCCGTATCGCAACGGACGAACGTGAAACACCAGGGTGGCAAAGCCCTCAAGTCTATATCTCAAATGTAGTGGTCTCTTCTAAGTCCAAAGTATGGAAAGAACAGCGCATGGCTCGTGGCGGCATTGGCCAAGCGGGAATGACTAATCGTCCATTCAGGCTTTGGATTGATAACTGGAACTGGCGTGCACTCGGCAACACCCCATTCCCAGGACGCCTTCAAGTGCAAACAGACACGTTTGGACTTGAACTCGACACCATTGCAAAAGGGCCCTATGTGCTCAACGGCGATAACGGTTATCAGAAAAAGCACGACTTATTACCTGTCGCGTCTTATAACTTCAGCGCTCCATTTTTATCGTTGAGCGGTGTGTTGAACCTAGACGGCGTTACCAAGGAAGTGGAAGGAACTGCGTGGGTACATAAAGAGTGGGGCAGTGGCTTACTTGGAGTGGGCCAACAAGGTTGGGATTGGTTTGTATTTAACCTCGATGACGGCACAGCGCTGAGCATTAACCGCTATCGTCATAACCAACAGTTGCCTTACATATTCGGGACATTAGCAACGCGCTCAGGCAAAGTTTACCAATTAACGGAATCCGACATTTCCATTCAACCATTGCAAAATACAACGTTGATGAATGGAAGACGGATGCCTTTGCAGTGGATCATTAACGTCCCTAAGCATGATATCAACCTCACAACGCGTATTATACGCAGGGATATGTGGCTTCCATTTGTCATACCATATTGGGAAGGGCCGATTAAGGCGAGCGGGAGCCATGAAGCGACAGGCTTTATGCAGTTAACTGGCTACTAAAAAACACCTAAGGCTATAATTTGATAGCCTTTTTTTATGCCTGCGCCTTTTAGCGTCCCCCAATGAATTGTGCATACAGGTTCGATGATCTCATCTATACTTAATTCATGGTGCATAACAACATTATGGAATATACGACGTATTGTTTAGTATTTGTAGGAAAAACCGAAGTTAAACATCCGAAGAAGTGATTATCTATCGATTACGCTTGGATATAAACTCATGGTTATTCTTTGTTATTCGTTTATTTAAATAATAAATATAAGGGCGAAATCATGACCGACGTCATCCGTGACTTCTTTAAAATGGAATCTGCTGGCGGTATCATACTAGTCATCGCTGCGGCGATCGCAATGTTTGTAGCAAACTCACCACTGAACGAAATGTACCAAGGCGTATTGCATAGTTACGTTCTTGGTATGTCTGTGTCTCACTGGATTAACGATGGCTTAATGGCTGTCTTCTTCCTTCTAATCGGCTTAGAAGTTAAGCGCGAACTTTTAGAAGGCGCATTAAAGTCTAAAGAGACAGCAATCTTCCCAGCTATCGCAGCCGTTGGCGGTATGCTAGCTCCGGCACTTATTTACGTGCTATTTAACTCAAGTAACCCAGAAGCGCTTCAAGGTTGGGCTATCCCAGCGGCAACTGATATTGCATTCGCATTAGGTATCATGGCGCTTCTTGGTAACCGTGTACCGGTTAGCTTGAAGGTGTTCCTATTGGCTTTAGCAATTATCGATGACCTTGGCGTTGTTGTTATCATTGCACTGTTCTACTCAGGCGACCTATCAACGCTTGCGTTAACGGTTGGTTTCATCGCAACTGGTGTGCTGTTCATGCTAAACAACAAGCATGTAACTAAGCTGAGTGTGTATCTCATTGTTGGTGCAATTCTGTGGTTTGCAGTATTGAAGTCTGGTGTTCATGCAACGCTGGCTGGTGTAGTGATTGGTTTTGCTATCCCACTGAAAGGCAATAAAGGTGAACATTCTCCGCTGAAGCATCTAGAACATGCTCTGCACCCATACGTCGCTTTTGCAATCTTGCCAGTCTTTGCTTTTGCAAACGCAGGTATTTCATTGGAAGGTATCTCAATCTCAAGCCTAACAGGTATGCTACCGCTTGGTATCGCTATGGGTCTATTGATTGGTAAGCCTCTTGGTATCTTTGCATTCAGCTGGGGTGCGGTGAAATTGGGTGTTGCTAAGCTCCCTGAAGGTGTGAACTTTATGAACATCTTCGCAGTATCTGTCCTGTGTGGTATTGGTTTTACAATGTCTATCTTTATTTCATCACTAGCATTTGGCCCAACGAATGTAGAGTTTGACACACTAGCTCGACTAGGCATCCTGATGGGATCTACAACAGCTGCAATTCTAGGTTACTTCCTGCTAAGCGTTTCTTTACCGAAAACAGCAAAGCAACAAGAAGTAAAACTATAATCAGCGGTAGGCTCGTTTAACGGCGAGCCTATTCACTGATTAACAAGCTAACTTCTGAGTAGCAAGACGAGTCACAGAATCATCCTCCCCGATTCATGTGACAGCAAAGAACAAAAAAGCCGTGATAGGGTTTCCTATCTCGGCTTTATTGATCCTAACTGCTAGTATTTTTAGTTTGGTTAGTTATTGATGATCTAAAACTCCTAGATTCAACTCATTATTTTGATCGGCATGAATTGCGGATCGTTTTGGATGACCAGAGTGACAGTGTCATGTTATTTTTCTAGCGTGGTAAATATGGTCCACTCCTCGACGATCTGCTCATTCAGCCCGACAACCGTTGCTGTTACTCGACGGTTCAGTGCATGAGAAGTAGCATCGTTGCCATCGCTCTCTAAGCGGTTTTCACCGTAACCGACAACTCTTACTCGGCTCGGGTCTATACCATTCGACAATAATTCATCTTCAACGTGGTGAGCGCGCTTCTTTGATAACTCTAAGTTGTATTCACTCGCGCCGACTTTACTGGCGTAACCTTGAATTTCTATCGATGCACTTTGGTAGGTTTCTAAGAACTCAGCCATGGTAGTGATTTGATCTGAGAAGATAGGGTTAACTTCATAAGAGTCATTGGCGAAAAGGATGTTCAGCTGTCTGATTTCTTCTGAGCGTATAGTCTCGCCACAACCTTCATTATCAACTAATGACGCTCTAGGTGTACTTGGGCAGGTATCTCGTGCATTGACCACCCCATCATTATCATCGTCTTGCAGGTCTGAAATTTGCTCCGCTTCTGGCGTTTCTATATAGGGCTCTTCATTTTGGCTAGAGCATGCACATAGCGTTATCGTTAATGCGGAAAGCAATAAGTAAGGTATTTTCATCATTAATACTCCACGGCCGTTGTCCACTCGTCTGGAATGTCGACCAGTAGAGCGTTCAATAGAGAGCCTGTCGCGTTCATTACACGGTATTTAGCGTACTGTTCAGAGTAATGCGCATCTAAGTAATCTTTACGGGCTTCAAACAATTCGTTTTCAGTGTTAAGCAGGTCAAGGAGTGTACGTTTGCCGATTCGATATTGTTTCTCATAAGCGATAACGGTTTCTGACGCCGAATCCACGTGATCAGACAAGAAGTTCTTTTGTTGCAACGTCAGATCCAATGCACTCCAAGATAGGCGAAGGCCTTCTTCCACTTGTCGATAAGCACGATCTCTTAGATCCTTCGCTTTATTAAGTTGGTAAGCTGCAGCTTCTGAATTAGCACTATCGGTACCACCGTTGTAGAGGTTGTATCGCATTCTTAACATTGCCAACGTCTCTTGGCTCGAACCTTCATCGCCTCCAGCATCATCTCGCCATGATTGAGATGCCTCGATAGAGAACGTCGGGTAGTTAACCCCTTTTGATTGTTTGTACTGGAAGTGCGCTGAATCGACATCTGCAGTCGCGACTTTGATGACTGGGTGTTGGTCCAGAGCATCAACAAGCGCGTCTGATAATGACAGAGGAATCATAGAAATATCGGCTCTTGGGTAGACTAAGCCAAGCGGTTCTTGACCCACTATTCTTCTAAATTGGGTGTGGGTATCAATTAGGTTGTTCTGTGCGGCTAATAAGTTGCCGTGAGCTTTTGCAATCCTTGCTTCTACCTGAGATACATCTGCGGTTGAGCCTATGCCTGAGACTGCACGCTTTTTGATGTCTTTATAGATTTTCTTGTGGATAGCGAGGTTACTTTCCGAAAGGGCTAAAACTTCAGTTGCTTTGACTGCGTCTAAGTAGATCTGTGTGACCTCTAGCGCTTTGTCTTCGGCATCCGCGAGCAATTGCAAACGAACCGATTCTGCTTCTGCGGCAGTACGATCAATATCATTGAGAGTCGACGAACCATCCCACAACAACTGAGTGAGGGATATGGTGGCTTCCTTTCGTGTGAGATCGGTATCAGGACCGTTGTTTGGCGCAGGGTTTATGCCTTCATAGCCAATACCAGCATCAAGATCGATACTCGGCCTATAAGCACCACCTGCGGCATCGTTTCGTTTTTGTACACTCACAAACTCATTAAAAATACTTTTTATCTCAGGATTGGTAGCCAAGGTAATGGCAACAGCCTGTTCTAAAGTCTGAGCAGAGAGTGGGGTTGCAATAGCTAAGCAACAGATGATGGGTAATTTAAACAGTCTCAAAGTAGGTCTCCTTCTACTTTTAAAAGCTCCCGCCTCCTCCCAACTAGCGTTTAACTACTTAATTGAGAAGGGTATTAAACGAAGCTTAGGACATCTGCTAGAAATTGCTAAGTTTGTTGGCTTTATTTCGAATGTAAGTCTCTATCGCTATTGATTAATTTACCAGTTGTGACAGGTGGCAAGCTTCGAGTAGATGTGTTGAAAATAAATGCAAGGCTAGAATTCGGCTTGGGCAGAGATTGGTAAACGTTGGTTAGGAGGTTGTTTGAAATACGTATCTCAGTGATAGCAATGTGCCAAGCGTGGTAGTTCGATTTTTAGTAAAAAATGACAATATAAAAAGAATCGATCGCGCTGTTTAGTTTGTAGTTGTAGCTGTGAAGAAGGGTAAGTAAGGTTTCACCCTAAACAACAAACAAAAAAAAGCCCAAACCAACGTGGTTTGGGCGGATACAAGTATAGGAGTTAATAAGGAAAATGCAGTAATTAAGAAAGCAGTGAGAAGAACAAGTTTGACGGCCTGTTAAACTTCTAAATACGCTGTTTTCTACCTAATTTAGGACTCTCCATTTCCATTTCAGTTCCAAGAAAATTCATTATTTTTTTCTTTTTTTATAAACACACAGCGATTCAATCGTTTAGTGCTGAGTTTTATTAACTGGTACGACCAATTTGTGAAAATGTGATGTTGCTTGCTTGTTAAATAAATGTACTAAGCGTATATTTCAAACAGTTGTTTAATACGAGTGATTGAAATGGCACCAAGAAGTACAACCAAAGACAAAATCTTAGATGTGGCTGAAGGCTTATTTGCTGAGCACGGTTTTAATGACACCTCTTTACGTACGATTACGAGTAAAGCGAATGTCAACTTAGCTTCAGTGAACTATCACTTTGGCGATAAGAAGACTCTGGTTCGTGCGGTACTCAATCGTTACTTAGAAGCATTTATGCCAGCACTGCAAGATGCATTAGTGAACTTAAACTTGAACGAAACGTATTCTATGAGTGACGTGTTTGAGTCGTTGAGACAGCCACTAAGAGCACTTAATGATGTTAGGCCAAATGGTACAAGCCGATTCATGTTACTTATCGGCAGAGGCTATACGGATGTGCAAGGACACTTGCGTTGGTTCATTACTACTCGCTACAGCGAAGTACTTTCTTTGTTTACGACATCTGTAATGAAGGCGAATCCGAACCTCACTCAAGAACAGTTATTTTGGCGATTACACTTCACCCTAGGGACTTGTGTATTCACCATGGCATCAAGTCAGGCTCTGGTAGAAATTGCAGAGAATGACTATGACAGAAAGATAGATGCTAAGGCAGTGGTCGATATTCTTATTCCATATTTAGCCGCAGGCATGTCAGCAGAAGAATAAAACAATAAAAAGCGAAACATTCACAACCAATATAGTGAACAAAAGGATCTGAACTATGAGCTCTCTAAGACAAAAATGGGTAAGTGACCCAGCTTTTAAACTCTTTAAAAAAGTACTACCACCACTATCTAGCACCGAGAAAGAAGCGATGGAAGCGGGTAGCGTGTGGTGGGACGGAGAGCTGTTTTCTGGTAAACCAGATTTCACTAAGCTGCACCAATATCCAAAACCTCAGCTGACAGCAGAAGAGCAATCGTTCATGGATAATGAGCTTGAAACCTTGCTCGCTATGCTTGATGACCACCAAATTGTAAAAGAAGATCGAGACCTTCCTGAAGAGGTGTGGAACTTCTTACGCAAAGAGCGTTTCTTTTCGCTAATTATTGCGAAAGAGTATGGCGGTCGTGAATTCTCAGCACACGCTAACTCAACTATCGTAACTAAGATTGCGACTCGCAGTATCAGTACTGCGGTTTCAGTAATGGTTCCAAACTCTCTTGGTCCTGGTGAGCTGCTGTCTCACTACGGCACTCAAGACCAAAAAGACTACTGGCTACCTCGTCTTGCTGACGGTACAGATATCCCATGTTTCGCACTAACAGGCCCAGAAGCGGGTTCTGATGCGGGTGGTATCCCTGATGTCGGTACTGTGTGCATGGGCATGCACGAAGGTAAAGAGACGCTAGGTATCAAGCTTAACTGGAACAAACGCTACATTACACTAGCACCAGTGGCGACGGTACTTGGTCTGGCTTTCAAACTGCACGATCCAGAAAAGCTACTGGGTGACAAAGAAGACATTGGCATCACTTGTGCGCTAATCCCGGCTGACCACGAAGGTGTTGTGATTGGTGAGCGTCATGACCCACTTGGTCTTGCGTTTATGAATGGTCCAACACGCGGTCACGATGTATTTATTCCTATGGAATGGTTAATCGGTGGTGCCGATTACGCAGGTAAAGGCTGGCGTATGCTGGTGGAATGTCTGTCTGCAGGTCGTGGTATCTCATTACCCGCACTTGGCACGGCGATGGGCCACCTAACGGCGAAAACGACCGGCGCATACGCTTATGTTCGTAAGCAGTTCGGTATGTCGATTGGTAAGTTTGAAGGAGTTGCAGAGAGTTTAGGTCGTATTGGTGGCTTAACGTATCTACTAGAAGCGACTCGTACACTAACAACTACTTCACTCGATATGAAAGAGAAGCCGGGTATCGTTACGGCTATCGCGAAATATCACATGACAGAAATGGCGCGTACTATCCTGAATGATTCAATGGATATCCACTCTGGTCGTGCAATTCAAGATGGTCCAATGAACTACTTAGCTGCGCCTTACCTAGGTATTCCAGTTGCTATCACAGTAGAAGGTGCGAACATCTTAACTCGCAACCTGATGATCTTCGGTCAAGGTGCGACACGTTGTCACCCATACGTGCTAAGCGAAATGGAAGCGGCAGCAAACCCAGATGAGAAGCAAGGTGCGAAGGATTTCGATAACTTGTTGTTCAAGCATATCTCTCACGCAACTAAGAACACGTTTGGTGCGTTCGGTGCGGCATTGACAGGCTCTAAGTTCATTAAAGCGGATATGAGCGGTCCAACGAAGCCTTACTACCAAGACTTAACTCGCTTGAGCCGTGCGCTTGCAGTGAGTGCGGATTTCGCAATGCTTACACTAGGTGGCGAACTGAAACGTAAAGAGCTTATCTCTGCACGTCTAGGTGATGGTCTAAGTTACCTATACATGGCGTCTGCAGCGCTTAAGAAGTATGAAGATGAAGGTCGTCAACAAGCTGACCTAGACTACGTACACTACGCGGTTCAACACTGTTTCCATAACGCGGCTAAATCGCTACAAGAAGCGTACAGAAACTTCCCGAACAAGATGGTAGGTAAAGTACTTAAAGGTCTAGTTTTCCCAGTCGGTAACCACTTTGAAAAACCAAGTGATAATCTAACGGTACAACTGGCAGAAAGCTTGATGACTCCGGGTGCACACCGTGAACGTCTAACTCACCTTTGCTACATAGGCAAAGAAGAAGAGGATAGTGTTGGCCTAATGGAGAATGCGTTCAATGCGATGTACAGCATCAAGCCTCTCGAACGTAAGATCTTCAAAGCAGTGAAAGAGGGCAAAGTGGCTCGTAAAGGTCTATTGCAAGATAAACTTGCTCAAGCACTGGCGGCAGATGTTCTTACTCAAGACGAAGTTGACCAAATCATTGCAGCAGACAAACTTCGCTACGCAGCGATTCAAGTTGACCACTTCAGTCATGATTACAGTGAAACTTTGACGCGAAAAGAGTTAAAACCTAAGCTAAATAGCGTTGCTTAGATAAAGAAATGACAAAAGGCACCTTATTAGGTGCTTTTTTTGTTTTTGTCGTAGAAGTTGCAATAGAGGCGTTAACAAATGGTGACTTAGTCAGCAAATATTCACTGAGTGCTCCAACCACTTGCATTTTCGCCACATTTTTACAGAAATTAGATGCCATTTGCGTACGAAACTTTTATCCTTAACCTGATTTTTTAAGGAAGTTGAATATGATCATCAAACCTCGAATTCGCGGATTCATCTGTACTACAACACATCCAGTCGGTTGTGAAGCTAATGTAAAAGAACAAATTGCTTACACAAAAGCTCAAGGCCCAATCGCAAACGCACCTAAACGTGTACTAGTTGTTGGCTCTTCAAGTGGCTACGGCTTGTCTTCACGTATTGCGGCTGCATTTGGTGGCGGCGCTTCAACTATCGGTGTTTTCTTTGAGAAAGCCGGTACTGAGAAAAAGCCTGGCACAGCTGGTTTCTACAACTCAGCAGCGTTCGACAAGTTTGCTAAAGAAGAAGGCCTATATTCAAAAAGCCTGAACGGCGATGCTTTCTCTAACGAGGCGAAACAGAAAACAATTGACCTGATCAAAGAAGATCTAGGCCAAATCGATATGGTTGTATACTCACTGGCGTCTCCAGTGCGTAAAATGCCAGAGACTGGCGAAGTAATTCGTTCATCTCTAAAGCCTATCGGCGAAACGTACACGTCAACTGCGGTTGATACCAACAAAGACACAATCATCGAAGCAAGCGTAGAGCCTGCAACTGAAGAAGAGATCAAAGACACTGTTACTGTAATGGGCGGTGAAGATTGGGAACTTTGGATCAATGCTCTTTCTGAAGCTGGTGTTCTAGCGGACGGTTGTAAGACGGTTGCTTACAGCTACATCGGTACTGAACTAACGTGGCCAATCTACTGGGATGGCGCACTAGGTAAAGCTAAGATGGATCTAGACCGTGCAGCGACAGCGCTGAACGAGAAGCTAGGCCAAACTGGCGGTACTGCAAACGTTGCTGTTCTTAAGTCTGTAGTGACTCAAGCAAGTTCTGCAATCCCTGTAATGCCTCTTTACATCGCTATGGTGTTCAAGAAGATGCGTGAAGAAGGTATTCACGAAGGTTGTATGGAACAGATCTTCCGTATGTTCAGCCAACGTCTATACAAAGAAGACGGCAGCGCGCCAGAAGTGGATGAAGTGAACCGTCTACGTCTAGATGACCTTGAGCTTCGCGAAGACATTCAAGATCACTGTCGTAACCTATGGCCTCAAATCACAACTGAGAACCTAAAAGAACTGACTGACTACGTAGAGTACAAAGAAGAGTTCTTGAAGCTATTTGGTTTCGGTGTTGAAGGTGTTGATTACGAAGCTGACGTTAACCCAGCTGTTGAATTTGATGTAGCTGACATCTAATTCAAGTTATCGAATCTAAACGAAATAGGCGCTCATTGAGCGCCTATTTTTTTGTCTGCTATTTGGTTCAAGAGATTAAGAGCAGATATGGGATTCGAGTGGCGGGATGCGAAGAGATTTAAGAGCGGATACGGCTACCGCGATTCGAAGGGGGACAAGAGTAGAAATAAGGGATGAAGAGAGTTAAGAGCAGGAGTGGGGAAGAAGGCTTGAACCGCTTAAAACAGGTTATAAAAAATGCACTAACCCAAAGTGAATTAGTGCATTCGAAATATCTAAGCTTGGCTGCTTTTAATGCAGCAGATGCTAGCTAATTATGATGATGAAAGTACCTGCTAAGGTCATCAATATATTGGCTATCGCATAAGTACCCGCATAACCCAGAGCCGGAATCGTTGAGCGAGCGTGGTCATTTACGATGTCCATCGCTGGAGCGCAAGTTCGCGCGCCAATGATTGCACCGAACAACAAAGCTCGGTTCATCTTCAATACGTAAGCGCCAACCAAGTAAGCGAAGAATACTGGCAGCACACTCACTACTAGGGCAATACCTATTACCTGTGGGCCAACTTGGGTTAAGTGCTCAAATATCTTACCACCGGCGCTCAAGCCGATACCGACCATAAAGAACATCAAACCGAGGTCTTTGACCATGTTCAGAGCACCTTGAGGCACATAACCGAAAGTAGGGTGGTTCGCTCGTAGGAAACCAAGCATGATGCCCGATAGAAGCAGGCCAACCGCGTTACCTAGCCCAAACGATACCTGACCGAATGTCATGGTGATCAAACCAAACAAAATACCCAAAATGAAGAAGCTACAGAAGGCCATCAAATCCGCCATTTGGCTGTGGATTGAGATGAAACCAATTTTCTCAGCTAGGCCGTGCACTCGACTCTTTTCACCACTCACCTGTAGGACGTCACCTTTAGAAAGCACGATGTTTAAGTCCATCGGCATTTCAATCTGAGCACGTACTACGCGGTTAAGGAAACAGCCGTATTCAGACAGGTTTAAGTCTGATAGGCGCTTACCTGCGATACTGTCACTCTTAACGACGATCTCTTCTTCCACGATACGCAGATCGAGAAGGTTACGGTCGAAAACTTCTTTACCGTTACGGAAGCTTGGGTCTAGACGAGCGTGGCTATCTGGGAAACCAACCAATGCGATCTCATCGCCTTCTTGCAGAATTGCATCACCATCTGGATGGGCAAGAATACCATTACGTCGAATACGCTCGATGTAACAGCCTGTTTGGCGATAGATGCCCAGTTCACGCAGATTCTTACCGTCAGTCCAAGAGATGAGCTCTGGTCCCACTCGATAAGCACGAATAATGGGCAAGTAAACCTTACGCTGACCTGAAGCGCCTAACCCACGTTCTTGGGCGATTTGCTCTGCCGAGTCGTGTAGGTTCACTTTTTGAAGTTTTGGAATCAAGCGAGCAAACATAATCATACTGATTAAGCCAACCAAGTAAGCCATCGCGTAACCGACTGAAAGGTTTTCGATAATCAGGCTCAAGTCCATGTTTCTTGGTAATTCTGCAAGCCCAGAATTCAGAGCATCTTGAGCACCTACCAATATCGGCGTTGCTGTTAAGGCACCTGCCATCATGCCTGCAGATAAACCAAAGCCTAGGCCAAGGTAATGACTACTGAAATAGGTTAGGGCAATTGCGGTAGAAAGTACCACAAGGCTCAGAATGAGGTAGTGCTTACCGTCTCTGAAGAAGATACCGAAGAAGTTTGGTCCAGCTTCAATGCCAACACAGTAGATGAACAGCATGAAACCAATGGTGAGCGCATCTGCGTTAAAAGAAAAGCCAAGATGTCCCATGATAAGGGAAGTAATCAAAACACCGATTGAATTACCAAGTTGGAGGCTACCGAAACGAATTTTACCAATGGCTAATCCAATCGATAAAACAACAAAGATGAGGAGAATGGGGTTTTGTTCTAACAGAAAAACAACGTCGATATTCACGGTGGTCGCTCAATAATTGGCGTGGAACACAGGGTAAGTTTGAGAGGTGAATTGTATCTAAATATAAATAAATTATAAGCAATATTTTGTTAATTTACTTGATTTTGACCTTATTCTTATTCCGTATGAAAACTGGTCATAAAAAAGCCCGCTACAGTGAGCGGGCTTTCTATAAATCGTACAGTCTAACGCCTAAATGGGTCAGCTGTTTAAGGCTTTAGCCCTGATTCTCGTTTGAGAAATCCTAGCTTAGTCGAAAAGACCTAGGTTTTCTTTTGCGTATGCTTCAAATTCTGTGCAGCCGCCGATGTGGTCTTGGTCGATGAAGATTTGTGGAACTGTATCGACAGGTTTACCAACAGTCTTCTCTAGATCAGCTTTGCTGATACCTTCAGCGTGGATGTCAACGTAACGGTAGTTGAAGTCATCGCGTTTAGCTTTAAGAGTTTCAGCATGCTCTTTTGCACGAACACAGAATGGGCAAGCAGGGCGACCAAAAATAACTACAAACATTTAATTTCTCCTAAATACGGGATGAGGCTCGTTAACTCGATTACGTTAACTATTCTTTAGTGAATGCCACTCAAAATTTCATAAAACCAACTATGCCTCAATGCCATGGGGAAATAAAGATGGAATTACCTCTTAATACAATAGGTTTTGTCTATCAGAGCAAATAATGGTCACAAAAAGGATCCATGCTGATTTCTGATGGGTATTCAGATTGATTACCCTTAATTTAAGAGTGTGAATTACCCCTAAGAATACGACATTAATCCATCTTTAATGCGACAAGTTGCACCTCGTCAAAAAAAGCGCATACAGAACGAGGCATCTTAATACTGATGCACTATATAAAGGCTAAATTCCAATAACCAAGAGTTCGCAGTTTTGTTCGGTCATAGGCGCAGGAGGCACCATGTTTCAATTTATGACATCTACAAAGATCATCTTTGGTGATGGAGCACTTTCCGCTTCATTGTCTCTCTTTAATCAATATGGCTACAGCGTGCTATTGGTTACAGGCAATACATTAGAGCGCACTTCAATTGTTACTGACTATCTTGATGCGCAGAGTATGCGTTATCAGCACATTGCCGTTTCCGGTGAACCTAATATCAAAATGGTTGAAGAGGCGGCTATTTCTGCTCGTCGATTTAAGCCAGATATGGTTGTCGCCATGGGGGGCGGTAGCGCCATCGATATGGGCAAAGCGTTGGCTGCGGTTTTACCTAATCAAGGCAATTTATATGACTATGTTGAAGTGGTCGGGCGTAATGTTCCTCTTAAAACCAAACCACTTCCGTTTATCGCAATTCCAACCACAGCGAGTACCGGCGCCGAGGTCACTAAAAACGCGGTGCTGAAATCAGGCCAAGACCAAGTAAAAATCAGCCTGAGAAGCCCAGACATGCTGGCCGACGTTGCGATTGTCGACCCAACCCTAACTCATGGAACCAATCTATATCTATCTGGGCGAGGTGCGATGGATGCCTTTACTCATCTAATGGAAGCCTACGTGTGTGGTGAACCGAATCCGTTAACCGATATGATTTGTGAAGAAGGGCTGCGTAAGTTGAGTGGTTCTGTGGTTAAAGCGTGTGTTTATGATGAGCCTCAAGCGCGTTCTGATCTTGCTTTCGCTTCTATGCTCGGTGGTATGGCGATAACTAATGCCAAGCTTGGCGCAGCCCATGGTTTAGCCTCCGCACTAGGAGGTAAGATTTCTGCGCCTCATAGTGTGATTACCGCGCGTTTAGCGCCGTTTGTGATGTTGGAGAACATAGCCGTTGCAAAAGAGCAGCAAAGAAGCGACATCCTAGCGCGTTATCAGCGAATCGCTCAGATAGTAACAGGTAACGTAGAAGCAATAGAAGAGGAGGCAATTTCTTGGTTATCGGAAGTGCTTGATACGCTTAAGTTACCCAACTTGTTGGAATTTGGTGTCTGTGAAGCCCAGTTTGATGAGGTGTCTGCCGACGCGCTCAAATCAGTGGCGATTAAAGGAAACCCTTTGCCGCTTAACCAAGAGAGGCTCGTGCATATTTTGAAGCAAGTATGCGAGAAGTGCAGTTGTAGAGAAGGGCATCATGAGGGAGCTTCAATGAATCAAATTGGGCAAGAGCCAGCTGTCGAGTCGAGCTTTACCATTATCAATTCTTATGCGTCCGAAAACAGCGTGGTTGAGAAGGGCAATAGTTGGACTATCTAACGGTCTTAAACTTGTTCGTTGTATAAGTCATTTTATACAGACAAATAAAAACGGAGCTCTAGGCTCCGTTTTTTTAATTCAACTTGTTCTCTGGTCATCTGTTTTCAGTTCATGACTAAGTAGATTAGAACTGAGAGTACTTCTCGTAACGTGAATCACGAAGTGACTCTTTGACGCGCTTTAGGTTCTCTCTGAAACCAGAACCACGACGTAGCGTAAAGCCTGTCGCTAGCACATCGATAACCGTCATCTGAACAACGCGACTTGCCATTGGCATGTAAACGTCAGTGTCTTCTGGAACATCCAGAGAAATAGACAACGAGCTCGCTTTATCCAGTGGAGAATCTTTTGCTGTGATAGCAATAACTGTCGCACCGTTTTCACGCGCTAAGTTTGCTATCTCAACTTGGCTTTTAGTGCGGCCAGTATGAGAGATAAGAACAATAACGTCGTTATCACTGCAGTTAATGCAGCTCATTCGTTGCATCACGATGTCTTCGAAACATGTGATTGGGATATTAAAACGAATAAACTTGTTTTGAGCATCTTTGGCGACAGCAGAAGAGGCACCCAGTCCGAAGAACGAAATGCGTTTTGCTTGAGTCAGCAAGTCAACAGCACGGTTTACTTGCATCGCGTCTAGACTGTTTTTAGCAACGTCTAGACAAGCCATAGTTGATTCGAAAATCTTATGCGTATAAGCATCTGGACCATCATCTTCTTCAACATTACGGTTCACGTAAGGTGTACCGTTTGCCAAGCTTTGAGCTAGGTGAAGTTTGAAGTCAGGGAAGCCCTTTGTGTCTAATCGACGACAGAAGCGGTTAACTGTAGGCTCACTCACGTCAGCCATTTTAGCTAAGGTAGCAATGCTAGAATGAATTGCAGTTTGAGGGGAAGCCATAATTACTTCGGCTACCTTGCGCTCAGACTTGCTGAAATTTTCCAGGTTTTTTTGTATTTTTTCTAATGTATTCATAGTGTTCACAAGGGTATAGAGAACAACTTGCTAGTTAATATCTTTTACCAGGGGGTATGGCTGAAGCAAATATCAGTAAACACAAAGCCGATGTATATTCGGTTTCGTAAATACTGCTGCGTCAAATAGATATCAAGCTAACTAGCACCATAGAGTCAGTATAAACCCAACATACTATTTACTAATACAAAAACAGGGCATGAATGCTTAAGAATATGACAAACCTCAACAAAATTTTAGAAAACTACAGAATTGGAAGAGAGTTTGAGCAAAAAGAATGCAAAATGGGTATGAACTGACAGCTTAGTTACATCAAAAAGAAAGAAATTTTCAATTTGATGCAACTAAAATTGAATGACTATGCGTTGATTTGCGTAACCAGTTTGTTGATTTTGCCCATCAAGTTTGGTGCTAGTTTAGAGATCTCACGCTGTTCTTCAAGCACTGACGAAAGAATGTCATTGCCTGTTAGTGGGTTTGCTAATACCACGCGGAAAACGATGATTGGCTGATGTACCCATGCTTCAGGGTTTAAGCGTGTACGTGACACGAAAGACTTACCTGTTTCACGCTGCTTCTTCTGAATAAACTTAGTCAGCTCATTGAGCAACTCATTCAGTTCGACACGATGTTCAGGCTCAGCTTTAAGCAGTGCCGCTTTGACTGACTCAGGGACATAGCGATAAGTCAGTAGGCAAAGCTCAGGTTCTGAAACCAGCTCGAAGTCGCTCTGATCTTTAATTAGGTCGGCAAAGTAGCGCGCTTTGTTGATGCTTTGGTCGATCAGCAGTTCATAACCTGGGCGGCTAATGATGTGCATTGCGGCGTAAACCAGCATTGCCATACCTGAACGAGAACCTTCTAACGTATGGCTGCCTAAATCTTTTGAGCCTTTACGAAGAATGTATTGAGCATGATGTTCAATCGCAGTCATCGCATCTGGCTTCTTAAACAGAACCATACCCGCACCCATAGGGATATAAAGCTGTTTATGCGCATCAATCGTGACTGAATCCGCCAGTTCAATACCATCAAGTAGGTGACGATGATTGTTAGACATCAGAGTCGCACCGCCCCAAGCTGCATCAACGTGGAAATGACAATCGGATTCGGCACACACCTCAGCAATGTCTCTTAGCGGGTCGATATTACCGGTTTCGGTTGTACCAGCCACACCAATGACGGCGAAAGGTTTGATCTTGTTCTGCTTGAGCTGCTCGATCTTGAGTCTTAAATCATCAGTACAAATACGGTTGTCGTTATCTGTTTTAACAGACACTAGACCTTCTTGACCAATACCAAGGACATCCGCGGCTTTTTTCAGAGAGTAGTGGCCACGTTCAGAGACTAAGATGGCAAGGCCTTCGTAGTCGTAGTGCTTCATGGCTTTAAACAGGCCTTCTTTTTCTACACCTTTGAACGAACCTTGCGCTTTTAGTGCGTTGTTACGTGCAACCCAGAGCGCTGTAATGTTCGCGATGGTACCGCCAGAACAAAACGCACCTAAAGAGTGGTTTGCGCTGTGCATCCAACGAGAATAAAACTGGTCACTATCTTGATAAATCAGGCGATGTAACATGCCCAGAACTTGACGTTCTAGGGGAGTGAAAGCTTTTGAGGTCTCGATTTTTACTAGATTCTGATTCAACGCAATCATGATTTTTGAAAGCGGCATCAGGAAGTACGGCAACGCAGAGGTCATGTGGCCAATAAAACTTGGCGAAGACGTGTGAACCGAATGAGACACAAGAGAATCGAGGAGATGCTCAGTATGTTCAGAAACAAACTCAGGCTGCTCTGGGATATGAGCATTTGAAAAATCTTTCTCAATTTCACGCAGCGGCTTTTCTTCAGCCACAATATGTTCACGTAAGAATTGATTCAGGTTTCGTGAAAGTTTGTCTTCAATTTGAGTGAGTGTTGAATCTGGGCCTTCAGGTACCGTGAAGATACGTAGAAGACTGTCGAAGCTAACATCTGCTGTTTTTTGTTCCGTAACCATAGCAAGCGAGTTATTTTTCTAATATTGACGCGAGCGGGACAATCTAAACGAAAACGGGAACAATGTCCCGTCTTAATTATGAAATCCAACTTCTCAAAAAAGCATATTAAATGCGGGGTTATTTACACTTAATCGCTTCAAGTTTACTGATCGACTGGTTGTAACGCTGTAGCGCTGAGTCGATTTGCTTAGGGTGACTAAGCAGCTCTGCAAAGGCAGAACGTAGTTCGTAGTTTTGAGCGTGAGGCGTTGATTGGCGGTCATCGAATGTTGTTTTCGCGATTTTACCAAGCTCATCATCACGTGTTGATAGCGTTTTAATGTCGTGTTGCTCAAGTTGCAACCAACCTTCTACAGGTTGCTCTGTTGCCACTTTGCTTGAGTCGTTTACTAAGTAGTAGTGAACCGCAGCACGGTTAAGCTCAAAGTGGTGCTTACGACCTTCTAGGAACCACTCACTCACTTCTGTTAGCTCTGGATATTGCTCAGAGGTTAATGCAGCAAGGTCGGCATACCAATTCAAAGAAGCGTCGATGTACGCATCATATTTTTTTGCTTGGCACTGGTTTGTCTCAGACATTGAATCTGCTGCAAAAGAGAAAGTAGAAGTTGAAGCTAGCAGTAATGCGACGCAAAGGCGTTTCATAGTGGTTCCTTTTGTAAGTTTATTCTTTTTATAACTTTGTCGTTACAGGTTACCGTGATCGTTATTTGTTGAGCAATGACACTTAGTGTCTTTTTATTTCGGTAACTGTATCGGTGTCTTGGGCATTGGTATTCGAGTTGCATTCTAATCTAAAACAAACGCTATTCCTGCGATCTAGTTAGCAAGAGATACAAAGAACAACATCAATATCGGAACAAGCAAGCTGAGGATAAAGCCACTGACGATAGCGATAGGCACACATCTAACGCCGCCTGTTGTTTGAATGACCGGTAAGGTGAAGTCCATCGCAGTCGCACCAGCATAACCAATGGAAGTGCATGGGTAGCTGCGAATTAGCACTGGAATCAGTACCAAGGCAACTAACTCTCTTAACAGCTCAAGCATGAAAGAAGCGCCACCATAGACAGGACCAAAGGCGTCACCCATTAAGATACCAGCCAGAGAGTACCAACCAAATCCAGAAGACATTGCCAAGGCTTTGAACAGAGGGATATCTAGGATGTAAGCCGCGATTACACCACCTAACATTGAGGTGATGATAATGGTGATTGCGATAACCATACCGTGTTTGTTGAGTAAGATCTGACGAAGTGTGAGTCCGCTATTACGCAGCTGAATGCCGATAAAGAATAGAAGAACAAACAGAATCCATTCGCTTGCGGTATCAACCCAATCAAGGCCAATAGGCAGCACTAAGCCAGCGATTAGCCCTGAACCTACCACTAAGATGAGTTTTGCAGATTCCATCGCCATAGAAGAGAGGGGAAGCTTCTTCTTGCTACTGTCGGTTTTGAGTGGCAATAACTTATCAATAGCGGGCAGTGCCATTAGGTTACATACGCTTAAGCAGACAAAGAAAGTGACGGTATATAGAAGGATTGTCTGCAGGTTACTGCCTAGGTTATCGAGGGCGGCTAAGCTTAGTCCCATTAACGCCAGAATCACGTAGATCAACCGCGATGTTGAGCGGTTGATAAATTCTAATGTCTGAGCGTTCGAAATTGCAAAAAGATACCCCACGACGAGTGGCGCAAATATAAAGATCATCCCTGTAAACATGCTTTCCCCATTGCATTTACTTCATATTACACTTACTTGTAATTTAACAGTGACTTAGAAGCCGCTAGTATTGATCACGTCGCTTAGCTTTGCATTAAAATCATGCTTGCTCAAGTTGCTTAATTTATAAAGCACCTCTGCACCTGTCACGTTAAGTTCAACTTCGTGATCATCGATGTTCTCATCCTTGTTTCTGAACATCAGCAGGTGGTTAGCGATTCGAGCGATATCTAAGTAAGAGACTTCACGCTGTTCGTGGTTATTGATGGTATTGCTGCACACATCAATAAAGTCGCTGTCGAAGCCCCAACGGTTAAGCACCAATTTACTGGTAGCAGAACATTGGCCTTGGAAGATTTGTAGAGCGATGTCGTGATCTAGGTAATTGCCATTTTCGAGGTAGAGGTGGTATTCGCTAACCAAACAGAACAAACCAATATCAGCCAGTAATCCAACAAGCAGCGATTTTTCATGCTCAAGGTAACGGTATTCAGTAGGGGAGAGCTCTTTGAAGCTGTTGGTAACAAGCACCATAGTAGCGCCCAGCTCTTTTGATACAGAAGCGCTCTGAACCAATACCTTATTACATTCTTTACTGAGGTTGACTGAGTGTTTGAGTTGCTCAATAGCCTGAGCCGTCACGATGTCACGTACTCTTAATATGCCAAGGCGCGACACCGCCGTCATAATATCAACACAAGTAATATTACGTCGGTTAAAGACGACAGAGTTAGCCACACGAATGACAATAGCAGCGAGGCCTGGGTCTTCGAGTAAGCACTCGGCAACGTCAGCAATCCCAGTTGATTCAAGGGTACAAAGCGATTGAATCTTCAGTACAACGTTAGGGATAGGAGGAAGTGTTATTTTTCCCGCTGAGATAGAATGTCCAACAAGTTGGGCAAACTCTGATTCTAGACCCTTTAAGAGAAGAGTCTTATTTTGAGGTAGCCAGAAAAACGATAAATGATTCATATAAAAAGTAAAAACAGGTCTGTCCTGCCATTTTACAAGCCACGATGCTGCGAGGCAATACTCACCCGTCTACATAACCTTTAATAATTTGAACCGGTGTATCACTAGGTGTCCAAATTCAAGCATGGTTTGATAGTTTACTGTGAAGTCAATCATGAAAAACCGGAATACTCAATTGATTGATGTGAACTAAGTCCAGACTTATTTTTCTTTTCGAAGTATGATTTATTTAAAGGTGAAAAACGAAACCATAATATTCACCTATAGAATAACAAAATAGATTTAAAATTTTCGCATAACAAGCTGCTTGTCTGGTGATCAACCTAATCGGGGTAATTTGATTAAGGATCAACGGATATGACCGAGACAGCATTTATTAATTACGTGAATCAATTTGGTGAGCATCAAAAACGTTCTATGTTCGGAGGTATTGGCCTCTTTCAAAATGACGCTATGTTCGCTTTATTGAGTGAAGGTTGTTTATTCATTAGAGGTGGAAAATCATTAGATAAAAAACTGACCGATCTTGATTGTGAAAAGTATCGTCATGTAAAGAAGCAGACAACAGCAACCGTAAACTATTACGACATTACGGATCTGTTTACCTGTGAACATCCTGAATTGGATAGTATTATTCGTACTTCAATCGATAATTCAATTCAGCAGCGTAGCTTCAAGAAGTCATCAGCTAGCCGTAGATTAAGAGATCTACCAAACATGCAGCTTACGTTAGAGCGCATGGTTAAAAAGGCGGGTGTGGATGATGTTTCAATGTTTATGCAGTTGGGCGCACCTGAAGTGTTTAATAAGGTTCGCGAAGCGTACGGAAACGATGTTGACCTAAAACTACTTTGGAAATTTGCGGGTGCAATTGATGGTATTCACTGGAAACTATTACAAGAGCCACGCAAGCAGCAATTACTAAAGAGCTGCCACTAAAGAAGTTTACCTTATATGCTTAAGATTACTGTTAATAAATAAAAACCGAGGAATGTCCTCGGTTTTTTTGTTTCTGTCTTAGCCGGATTTCTTAAAAGACTAAGTATCAAAAGGCTAAGTGCTCATAGAGAGCTTATTTGCTAGGGCTTGAGCTTTAAGTATTAGTACTTGAAGCGAGCAGTGAACATAAGTTGGTCACCGTAGAAGTCGTTAATACGAGCTTCAGCACCTAAAGAGAAAAGCTCTGTAGAGTGGAAACGCGCGTAAACAGAACCTGTCCAATCATCGTTGTCATCGATAGAAACGTAACCACCTTTACCACCAACTTCTAGTTGTGGACCAAGCCATTGGCGAACACCAATGTTGATTTCCATACCGATATCAGTAGAGCTTGAGTTCTCAGGTTGAACGATACGAGCTAGCATTTCACCTGTTAGGTCTGCCCAGTTGTTTAATGGAGCGTGGAAACCAAGACCTACAGCTGAGTCGTAATCGCTTTCAAATTCTGAATCGATACGTGCTATAGCGTGAGCGTTCGGGTGAATGGACTTACTGAACGCACCACCAAATGTTACTGGGCTAGCACCGATACGTGCTTCAAAGTAATCATAGTTAAAGTTGCTCATTACCTGTGGTTGTTCATCAACAGCTAGTGCTTGACCAGAAGCCAATAGCATAGCGGTAGTAAGTAGAATTTTGCGCATAACGACCGTAAACCTATATTAGTGTTAATTCCTTTGGTTTGAGACAAATCGGCAAACCATAAACATTGAGACAGTTTAATCTAACTCACGGAAAAGTAATCCTTTAAAATGTAAAACCTTACTCATTTAGTTAAAAAACAAGCAAATTAAGGATCAGTATGTAACGGAGATCTCATGTTTAGGGCGAATGAGAAAAATAGACGAGCGAATTATCCAAAATTTGTATACATTCGGAAGGTTTTTATATCGGATGACGCTATTCTCAGTATCCATTAACCAATCAGTGCTATTCACCAAAACTGGTGCGTTTATCCGCCATTGAAGTCAGTATGCGCTCGGTATCTAAGATGGAAGTCCAGTTTAGCAATTGCTTGTCGTTGGCAATGACATAGTCAGTCAATTGTTGAGTAATCGTGTCTCTCAGTTGGTCGCCTTGCCAAGGTTTTGAAATATAGAAATCAAGTGCTGCGTTGTTAATGGCTGTGACGGTATCTTCTAGCCCAGCTTGCCCGGTGAGCAACAGCTTACGCGTTGGTTTAGTAGCGTCGTGTTGGTTGAGTTCGATCAGAAAATCAATGCCGGTTTCTTCTGGCATGATGTGGTCGCATAAGATTAACGCGAGCTTAATACCATCTTGTCCCATTTCTTTGATTACTTGCTTGGCTTCATCGACCGACTCTGCACCTTCAACCAGAAAGTTCTCTTCAAATATCGCCAAGTCCTGAAGGACACTATTGAGAACTTCAGGTTCATCATCGACACATAAAATTAGGTACTTATTCATGAGGTGCTCCTTCTTGTTTGAATGGAAGCCACACTTGCATGTTTGTATGGCTGCCTACCTCTGACTCCACCAAAATAAACCCTTGATGAGCCGAAACGATTTGTTGAGAAATGGATAACCCAATCCCTAAACCAAAGTTGCCTTCTTTTTTAGTCGTGAAATTTGGGTTGAAAATGGTGTTGATGTCTTCTTTGGCAATGCCGTGGCCAGTATCGGAGATTTGCACCACAAGAAACGCGTCGTCGCCTTTTGTCTGTTGAGAAGTGGTGATGGTCACTTTTCCTCGTTCAGATAGGGCATCGAGCGCATTGGAGATAAGGTTGGTCCACACTTGTTGCAGCGAGAGCGACTGGCACAATAAAGGCGGTAAGTCGGTATCGTAATGCTTTTCGAGTTGGTGGTGTTTAAGCCTGTTTTCGAAGATCACTAAGGTATCTTCAAGCCCTTCGTGGATATCTGTGTAGTGGCGAACTTCTTCATCTTCTCTAGCATAGCTTTTTAAGCTTTTGACCATATCGGCAATACGCTTGCTGCACACTTGAATTGAGCGGATAGAGTTTCCAACATAATGGTAATGCTCTAAGTCATTGAGCAGCTCTTTGCCTGCGACAGGGGACGCCTTTAATGTGTTTAGAACCGTAGAGTCTTGGCTTAGGTTTAGTCTCACGGCTTTTTTTGCTAAAGCACGGTCATTAATCGTCGACGTAAGATGCTTTACGAGCTGTCTTTCTTGGGCTGTTGATAGTGGCTTAGCTAACTTTGAATGTGCCAGTACGTCAGTCCCTTTATTGGACTCTGGAACGGATAGGTTTGCCAATATTTGGTCGAGATGGTCTGACAGAGTTTCGATGCTTCTTAATATGGCAGCAATCGGGTTATTCAGCTCATGTGCGACTCCCGCGACTAGCTGCCCGAGCATCGCCATTTTCTCTTTCTCGATCAGTTGTTGATGTGCAGACTCTAATGATTCTAGTGTCTGCTGCAGTTTGATCTTATTGGTGATGCTGCGTTGCAAACGTCGATTAAAATGACGGAGCAATAGATTGGTAAATAAAGGCAGCAGGGTATTGTTTGAATGCATCACCTGAGCAAAGCTATCTTTATCCAGTTTGATAACGCGAGTCTGCGTTAGGGTGATCGCCGTAGAAAACGAAGGCTCGCCTGTTACAAATGACATCCCGCCAACAATGTTCCCTTTGGAGTGACGTACCACTTCCCGCTGTTGCCCAAGTTCATCTTTCTTATAAAGAGCTGCTTCACCCTCAATGATCAGCCATAAAAAGCGATTGTCTTCGCCTTCCACAGTGAGTAGATGCTCGGGGGAATAGTCACGAATGGCCTTAGTTTTGTCATCTTTTGAAAACACATCTTGTAAGGCACTGACGACACGTTCTGCAAGGGCATTATCAGAAAGCTGGTGGTAGTCGTGAATGAAACCCGATTGGAAAGAGTGAATCTTTTGCTCAATGTGCGCTCTGAGTAAGCGTTGTTGATCCAATGCATCGCTGTAAGAGAGCAGGTTTTCTGAGTCGTATTGGATAACAAAAGAGGTCAGCTCTTTTTGCGCTGATTTGAACAGAACCTGATCTTGAACCGGTTTGGTTAAACAGTGGTTGAGCCTACCTTCATTCACAGCGGTTAAAATGGATTGAATGTCTGACGAAGCGCTGACTAATATCGTTCTTGCGGTATTACTATGGGGCAGCTGTTGAAGTTCAATCAGGAATTGCACGCCATTAAATTCAGAATGATGATGAGTGATCACCAAGGCAACGGTTTGGTTGTGATCATGAATATCTTCTAATGCGTGATGTGCGTCTTCTATGTTCTCGGCAGTATAAATATCGAATACAGAAGCCAACGGAGCCAGCTCCGAACGTATTCTTTCAATGCTAACCGGATTATTGTCCAAACAGATAACAGCGTATTGATTCACAGCTCAACCTTAATAGTAGCGACGTCTTTAGCCTAGCAAGAACCGCCGAATAAGGATGAGAGCTAGCCGTTAATTTATTGAGGCAATCGAAGTATCGAGCAATAGACTGATTTAACTCAATGTTTCTTGTTTGCTACTGATGGGTTAGACTAAAAAAAATAGACACGTGTAGAAAGAGAACTCATGGAACAGTTAAGAAAAATTGGTGCTATTGGCGGAGCAATCTCACTGGCACTTTGTTGGCCGCTAGCGGTTGGGCAAATTGGACAAAATGCGATTACCGATGGCGTTGCAAAGCTTAACAATTCAAGCATTCAAGCATTCAAGCTGAGATCGTGGAATACGATAGAGGTTACTTGTCTTCCAACGTAACCACTCGTTTAACTGTGATGGATGAAAACCTGAAAGAGCAACTTGCGATTGATGGGTTGCCGAGTGAGTTTGTCATAAATAGTGCGGTTAGCCATGGTTTGGTGAGTCTAAATGCACTGTCGACGTTTGAGAATACCGATATTCTGCCTTTAACTCTGACCACTAGTACTGAGCTAAACGGCAACACTGACTTTAACTTTGAGTTAAGCCAGTTCAATCACCAAGGTTCTGAAGAGAATGGGACTTCGGTCTCGATCACTAAATCGAATCTTTCTGGCCATGCGACTGTTTTAGGCCAAGTTGATTACGAGCTTTCAATCCCTTCAGTTCAAATTGATTTTGAAACCGGTGAAGAGGTAACGCTGTCTAATCTGAAAGGTGTGGGTTCAGGCCAACAAGCGAAAGGCTACTGGTTAGGTACTCAGAATTTTACTATCGATAGCTTCTTGGTTTCAGATTCTGCAATGCAGCCTTTCATGACCATTGAAAATTCTAAGTACGATTTTGAATCACATCTAGATGAAGCAACTAAGCGTCTGCGCAGCAACCTCAAGCTAGATATCGCAAACATCGAGACCAGTGAAGGCCAGTTGAACAACCTAAACGTCGATTTTGAAATGTCGAAGTTGGATAGCGAGTCGTTTGAGAAAATCTTTGAGATTTACCAATCTAATCCTGTGATGACGCAAGAAGACGTTGCAGAGATCATTCCATTTATCGATATCCTGTTTGCTAAAGGTTTCGACCTTTCAATGAACAACATGTCGTTAGAGTTAGGTAAGGGACAGTTCGAATCTAAGTGGTTGGTGAGCGTGCCGGAAGGGACCGAAAACATCAGCAGCAACCCTTCGATGATCATGCTTGCATTAACGGGCAACGTTCACTCTAGCTTCTCAAATGAACTTGTTGAAGAGTATCCATTCATCCGTGAAGGTATCGATGAATTGCTTGTGATGGAAATGATCAAGGAAACAGACAGTGGTTATGAAATCAGCGCTGACTTAGAAAATGGAAACCTAGTGTTCGAAAATGGACAAGAAATTCCATTAATCGCTCTACTTATGCCGGTTTTTGTTCAATAAACAGAGCAGGCGTGAATACTGATAGGGTGATTTAGCAGGTTAAGCTTAAACATTTTATACGGTACAAAACAAAAGAGGTCTTAAGACCTCTTTTGTTGTTTTTATGTTGGGTAAAACATGGTATTACTTGCATAGTTATTATTTAGCAGGAGCAATCATCCCCATGGAACTTACATTAGATAACGTATTCAACTTCAGTGCTGGCCCAGCTGCACTGCCTAAACCGGTAATGAAACAAGCGCAAGCGGACTTTATTGATTGGAATGGTTTAGGGACTTCCGTGATGGAAATCAGCCATCGCAGCAAGGAATTTATTCAAGTTGCTGACGAGTCCGAACAGGACCTACGTGATCTTCTGAACATCCCAGACAACTACAAAGTTCTTTTCTGTCAGGGGGGCGCTCGTGCTCAATTCGCTGCTGTTCCTCTAAACCTTTTAGGTGATGCGACGAAAGCGACTTACATTGATGCGGGTTACTGGGCAGAAAGTGCAGTGACTGAAGCGAGCAAATATTGCGAAATCGATGTATTCAACGCGAAGACGTCAATTGATGGTAAAGCAGCGGTTGTTCCGGCTAAAGATTGGAAAATTGACCCGGAAGCTGCGTATGTACATTTCTGTCCGAATGAAACCATCGATGGTATTGAAATCAGCGAGCTTCCTCAAACGGATAAGCCAATCGTAGCGGATATGTCATCTAACATTCTGTCTCGTAAGATTGATGTGTCTCAGTACGGTGTTATCTACGCGGGCGCGCAAAAGAATATCGGCCCTGCGGGTATCTGCATTGCAATCGTACGTGATGATCTACTCGAACTCGCAAACGACGTGTTGCCGAGTATTCTGAACTACAAAGTACTTGCTGAAAAAGACTCAATGTTCAACACACCACCAACGTACGCTTGGTACCTATCAGGCCTTGTGTTCAAGTGGCTGAAAGCTCAAGGTGGCGTTGAAGCGATGGAGTTGGTGAACAAAGAGAAAGCAGCGCTGCTTTACGATGCAATCGATAGCTCAGCTTTCTACAAAAACGATGTTCACACTGCAAACCGTTCTAGAATGAACGTGCCGTTCCAACTGGCGAAACCTGAGTTAGATGGCAAGTTCCTAGAATTGGCTGATGCTGCAGGTCTGAAATCACTGAAAGGGCATAGAGCAGTAGGTGGAATGAGAGCTTCACTTTACAACGCAATGTCTCTGGAAGGCGTTCAAGCGCTGGTTAGCTTCATGAAAGATTTCGAAGAGAAATACGCTTAATCGATGATAGGGCTTTGACTGATAAATTGCTTATTTGATTTTTATTGTGTCGAATGCACCGAACGAGATAGATGCCGCTTTTGCGGCATTTTTTTTGTCGTTAATAATAAAGGGTATGGTATGTTGATTTATTGTAAGAACAGTCATCCAGAGATATGACGGATGTATCAGAATGAGCAGACCTTTCTCTTAAAGCGAGAGTATCAACTGTTATTTAGGCACTTTTTACTATATAACGTGTCGCCCAAAGCTAGGTCTCTAATCATGAGCAGTGAGCGATAAGCCGCATCGCCCGGTTTATTGATGGGCGATTAAAATCCAACGTCTAATTTTTACCACAAGGAACCAAGTGTGAGGTTATTGAGTCTATTTGCGATGCTATTTCCGGCCGTTGCTTGTTCGTCCACACTTGAAATATGGGCTGGTATTAATTATGAAACGGCCGATTATGTAAAAGAACATATCGAAGCGATGACTGATCATCGTGTAGAAATTCGTTCGTTTGACGTCAACAGTATTCGTTCTGAACTGCTTGTTGCTGATCCTAGAGACAATACCTTTCCCGACGCCATCTGGGTTCCTTCTGACTTCTTAGGTCTAACTGAATATATCGATTTAGCGACGCTTCCTGATGCTTGGGTCGATACCCAACGCTATGAGAAAAAAGCGCTTGATGCAGTGGTCATCAACGGTGAGCTTAAGGCGTTACCGGTTGGTATTGGAAACCAAGTCGTTCTGTATTCGAGCAAGCCTCAAGCGCAAGTCGTGACATGGGAGAGCCTAATTGAACGCTCTGCTCAGTCCGAACAAGTGAGCGTGCTTTTTCCCAATCCAAACATGTACTTCTATCTAGCTTTCTATCAGCTTTTTTCTGAAGACTTATTATCGTCGAAGAATGTTAATGGTGAAGGGTTAGTTGCTATCTTTGATTTCATCGACATGTTGCAGCAGAAAAAAGTCATCGAATCATCGTGCAGCGATATTTGCGCGAGGCAGAGGTTCATCAATGGGGAAGTCGAGTTTTTGATTGACGGTGATTGGGCGTTCAGCGAACTCGATGCCGCCTTTGGTCGAGATTTGTACATCAATTCGTTGCCGACCTATCGTGGTGAAAGTATGTCTTCATTTAGTGGCGCAAAGGTTTTTGCTGTCACGGAAAAAGGCATGCAAAACCCAGATAAGAAATTGGCTTTGAAAGAAGTCGTTCAATACCTGCAATCAAACAGTTTCACCTATTTAGCTCACTCGAGTGCCATGGTTTCGCCGTTTTATGAGGTTAATCAACGCCGTGTTGAGGAAGGTAACCAGACACTTTCAAATATGTACGATGAGTTTCAAGCATCGCAAATGATGTCGAGTGACTACAAGATGGCGATCGTTTGGGAGGCATCGGCTCGGGCGTATCAGCGTTACAAGTCAGGGATGCCAAAGAGTGAACTGCATAAGTTTTACAATGATTTTGTTCAATATTACTCGGCGAATATGAGGGTAAGAGATTGAAGCTATCATTAAAATACACCATGGGCTTGGTGTTGCTGGCTTGCTCAATGCTTCCTGTTTACCTAGCGGGACAGTTGATTCTCAATAAACAAAACCAAAGTTCTTTAGAGCAAAAAGAAACCAAGCTGGACAACTCTACGACCGGTATTCGTCAAACCGTACAAGAGCAAATTAAGCTGACGGCGAGCCTAACTCAATGGTATTCGCATGACCGATCATTGATTAAAGCGGGTGGTAATATCTTTTTCTCGAGTGTTGTTTGGGACAAGATGGATAGCTTCAATGCGCTAGCGGAGAGTGTGTCCGCGACTTATATTCTGGACCAAAACTGGAAGCCCATTTATGACAGCAAAGGCAGCTTGTACCATTTTGAGCAGAGCCAGTTATTAGAAAGCTTGAAGCGTCCTCAATCGGTTTATGGGCAAGGGAAATTGTTCCACACCGAGTTTACCGAAACTGAAGTGGCGGATAATGCCGCTGCAGGTATCGCTTTTGTCGCGCCGATTTTACCTTATCGTTTGATAGAAGGTTCTACATACACGCCGCAGGGTTATCTTGTGGTTCTTATGGGGTATGACAGACTTAAGACTAAAGTGACGCCTTTCCTTTATCAAAATGAGTCGGTTGAGTTTAACTATATTGATTCAACGGATGCTCAATCTTCTGAACAAAGTGCGAACATTATCTCTATCGACAGCACATTCTTTACCGACAAATTGGTACTGAACGTCAAACATCATATTTCCGACAGTGAGCGTTTATTAGAGATGCAACAAGCTCAGGTGGTCTTTGTCAGAATATTGGTGGCGACGCTTGCCATCGCGATTGTGTTTGCTCTGTTCCTAAGCCGCTGGTTCTCAGGGCAGTTAAACCTGTTGGCTGAATCTGTTACGTCGTATTCGCATAACCAGTCACCGACTCATAGTGTGGATGAACATCGTTTTACAGAGTTCGTCACGCTGAGTCGTTTATTGGAAACCTTGTGGGGTCGCATACAATACCAAGTCCGTGAGCTTACCGAAAGTAACGATAAACTCGAAAGATTTAATGTTCAGCTAGAGGACTTAGTCGAAGAGAAAACCAGCAAGTTAACTAATTCGCTCGCGCGTGAAGAATCCCAGAAGCATCGTCTTTTGAAGATCGTTCAGTTTGCATCATCAAGACACGCGGCTGAATATCGGTTGATTCCTCAAATGGTCGATCAAGAGTTAAAGACATTACTTGTTCAACATTCGATTCAGTTTCATTTTAACCGGACTGGCGAGGCTGACCTGATACTCTGTGACTCACAGGGGACGGCGATCGGGTATTTTTGTTCAAGTTCATTTGATGTCCTCAGTGAAGAAGATCTTCTGATTTTTGACATGTACCAAAAACAGTTAGCTGGTTGGCTAGAGCTCGAAAATATTACACGGATTAACATGCCGACTGGCTGTTTGAATCGTAAAGCTTTTAATGAAGATCTCGAATTCAGTAAACGCAGCATTAACGACAATCAAAATCAGATTTCTTTGATCATTATTGATATCAATGGCTTGAAAACGACCAATGATGTTCATGGGCATGAGACCGGGGATGAGCTGATACAGCGCTGCGTAGACGTAATCAGCCACGAATTGACACCTGCCAGTAATCTATACCGTTTGGGTGGAGATGAATTTGCGGTGCTTACCTTAACGTCTGGTGAGTCGAGTTCGCTCAATGTCGCAAAGATGACTGAGCAGTTGTACATTGCTCAGGAGCAACAGGCAATCGAGACTAAAGCGGGTATCTCTATTCCTGTCAGATTCTCGATTGGTGCAGCCTCTAGTGATTCAACAGACGTTGAGCAATTGTTCTCTGTCGCTGATGAGAATATGTATCAGCAAAAGCGTCTTTATTATCAAACGTTGTCTGTGGTTGGGAAGTAATAATGCCAATCGCGCTGACAAATAGCGATCACGATTTTCGACGTCCATTAGAGCGGAACTGCTGCGGTGTGACGTTATAATATGTTTAAACGCTTATGGGAAATGCGCTTAGTCGGGCCAACCGTTGCTTAAACACAGACGATAAAAATGAAAAAGCCCACCAATGGAAGTTGATGGGCTTTGTGTTTGTATTTAGCTTACGTAACTCAGCTAGAGCCAGAAACTCTTCAGAGGCATCTCAGAGTCAAAGTGATGAGCAATTTGCGCTTGGAGTAGCTCAGCGGTCGCAATAGCGTCAGTTAATGCATGATGCGGCGTGTAGTCGGGCAGATGGTATCGACGACGACTCTGACCCAGTCTCACTGAAGCTGGCTTCTTACCTTTCAGCTTGTTCCACAAGCCGCCAGCCAGTTTATTTTGGATCTGAGATTCAATCTCCAGCGTGTCGAGGACTGGGAACTCAATGCCTTCACCGAGTCGCACTTTCAATGCATTGTCCAAAAAGTCACGTTCGATACGACGATAGTGAACCACAGGGATATGTCCCGCCATTGATTCTAAGATCTCGCCCAACACTTCGCTAAGGTCTGGCGCATCAATGATGTCATTGTGAGTGATGCCATGAATCACGACAGACTCTTCTTCAAGTTTCTGTTTTGGTCTTAGAGTCCAGTGTTTGGCTTGTCGCAAGTAGATGCGATTGAGCGTAAATGGCACTAAACCAATGGTAATGATGCCGTCTTTGTTTGGGTTTAACCCCGTTGTCTCAAAGTCGACAGCCAAAAACATCACTTCTGAAAGTGGCGTATCAGGCGCAGGAAGAGGCTGGCTATAAAAGTGCTTTAAGCGCTCGTCTCTCGCTCGTTCAAGCTTCTGAGCAAACTTAAATGGCCAATCGACCGCAGGTGATCTGAATAGTTTGTTCATAGGCCCTACTTAAACTTGTTGCTGGCTTGATAACGGAACTTAAGGAAGTTTTGCGCATTACTTAATATTTGGAATGCATCCTTTAGGTTACGTCGTTCGAAGTCAGACAGGTTCTCTGGCTCGATGTTGTTATCAGGCTCGATGTTGTTGTCGACATCGTGTGCTTGGTGGCGAATACGAACCAGAGAGATAAACTCCATCGCATCTTTCAAATCTTGAGCTCGGCCTTTTGGCAGAATACCGGCGTCAATAATGTCATCTAAGCGTTCGAACGAGTTCTTAGAGCGAGACGCTACCGCGAGCGAGTGAACACGAATCAAATCGGCGAGTGGCGCAGTACCACGACGCTTAAGGTTGATAGAGTTGTTGTGACGGCCATCTTTCTCCATCACGAAATCTTTGAAGAAGCCGAGCGGAGGTGTACGGTTGAGTGCGTTACGTGCAAGGCACGCCAAGAAGCGATTGTTCTTACGTGCGCGTCGAACAATAAAGCTGTTCAATTGCTCGGCCCATTTCAGACGACCATAAACGCCATCTAAGTCGAAGAAGATTGAAGCATTTAACAGTGCTTTCGGGTTTGGATCATCAATCCAATCGGCAAAGCACTCTTCCCATTGTCGACGAGTCATACGCCACGTTGGGTTAGTCGCCATGATATCGCCAGTACAATACACATAGCCACACTGATCTAAGCCATCACAAATAAAGGTCGACAGCTCCTCAAAGTATTTACCGTGCTTTTTCTCGTCGTAGGTATCATCAAGAATGATTGCGTTATCTTGGTCGGTAACCAGCAGCTGCTCATCACGCCCCATAGAGCCCAGTGCGAGGAAACAGTAAGGAATAGGCGACTTGCCCAATTTCTCTTCGCCCAGTTCGATAATTCGCTGCTTAAAGCTACGACCAATTACCGACATTGCAGTACCCACCATGTGGGCGTTGGCATCTTCGTTAACTAAGCGCACAAAGCTGTCTTTTACTTGCTCGGAAAGCACCTTCAGATCTTCGATACTTTGTTGCTGGAAGATACTACTTACCAATAACAGCGAGTTTTGAGACTCATAACGAACAATATCGGTCGCTTCGATAATACCAATCGGCTTCTTATCTTTAAGCACTGGTAAATGATGCACGTTATAGCGAAGCATGGTCATCATAGCTTCGTATACGTAAGCATTGTGATCGAGAGAGATAACCTCAGGTGTCATTACGCTAGAGACTTCATCCGATGGGTCAAGCCCTTCAGCTAAAACGCGAGTACACAAATCTCGGTCGGTGATGATGCCAATCACGGGTGTTGAGTCATCTTCATCATCTTCAACGATATCTGGGTCGATGATCAGCAAAGAGGAAACATTATCTTGTGCCATCATGGTCGCAGCTTGCTGAATCGTGCGCGTTTTTTCGATCATTGGCGCTTCGCTGGTCAGTAGCGTTTTAACCTTGGATGTTGTTAGGTCGTTAGCGTCGTTGCTGTCTGAGTTGGCTTGGCGCAGTCGTGCGTTATCTTCTACTTCTACGAAATCGGCAAAAGAGTCGTAGTTGTCGTAGAGCTCTTGGAAGATAGGCTCAGGAATACAGTAGAGTAGGGTGTCTTCAGTCGCTTTAACTGGGAAACGCACCTTGTTGTTGGTCAGTAGGCCCATTTGACCGAACAAGTGGCCTTCATCCAGGCGGTTATAGAGTTCGCCTTTACGGCGGTAGACTTCGACTTCGCCACTTCGAACGATGTATAAGTCATGTATTTGATCACCAAAGTGAATGATAGGGGTATCTTGGCGGTAATAAGAAATTTCCACGCTACTGGTCACTTTCGCCAACATCTCCTCAGGGAGTTCTGTGAAAGGGGGGTATTGTGCCAGAAAGTTTTGAATCTCTAATAACTCAGCATCCATAATGATCATCCATTGGTTTGTATGATTTCATGGTACAACATTTGATAATATTTTGCCGTCACAAATCAATCTGTGAGCTAAAACCTTTTTAAAGTCTTATGGATAGACTAACCTTTCAATTAATGGAGTGACAGTTTAAGGATGATAGGAATGTCGAAGTGGAAGCTTAGTTTTGTATCTGCGGTTTTTATGTTTTCTCCAAGTTTGTGGGCGGACACTAACGCGGTGGATATTTTAGATTACGACCATATTTATGCCACGGCGCATTCGGGCAGTTTAAATGAAGATGCAGGCAGTAATAACAATGCCTCGTCTTATGGATTAGGCGTCAGTTACGCGATGACGGATGATTGGTTGCTGCTGGGAGACTACAGCGCACGCTTCATTCACCCTGATGACACCACAACTCGAATTGATACGCTGATGCCAGGTGTTGGTTACCGTTACAGCATTAAGAAAGATTTAGATATAGTGGCTTACTACCTGCTTGGTATCACGAAAGGTAAGGTTGAAGATAATGACACCAACCGAACTGAATCTTCAGACACCGAGTTCATCCAAGGGGTAAAAGCTGAGCTTAACTATGGATTTGCGAAACGTTGGATAGCTAACGGGAGTGTGCAAGTGAATCGAAGTGACCTGTTTGATGAACAGATCTATCACTTAGGTTTACGTTATCTAGTGACCAACAAGTTTGCGATTGGTGGGTCATACCAACATCGAGATGGTGAAGGTAAAATTCGTAGCGAACGTACTAACGAGCTAGGTGTGGAATTTTTCCTAGAGTATTAGCCAGTAACGAAAAGGCTACATGCCCTAATAGCTCTTATATACAAAGAGGCAGACACAAAAAAGCCAGCTTGATTGCTGGCTTTTGCATATCTATTGGACTGCAAATAAAGGTTTCGCTTTTCGATTAAAGAACCGCAGCGATACCTTTACATAGAGGACCCATGTTTGACTTAGTCATACCAGCAACACTGATACGGCCAGAACCAACAATGTAGATTGCGAATTCGTCTTTTAGGCGAGTTACTTGCTCTTTGCTTAGGCCAGAGAAAGAGAACATGCCGTTTTGACGTTCAATGAATGTGAAGTCTGCATCAACACCTTCTGATTTCAGTGTTGTTACAAATAGCTCACGCATCTCTTGGATACGGTCACGCATTTCTGCTACTTCTGCTTCCCATTCAGCACGTAGATCAGCATCACCAAGGATGTGAGTAACGACAGCACTGCCGTGGGCTGGTGGGTTAGAGTAGATAGAGCGGATAATGCTCTTAACTTGAGAGAATGCTGTCGTTGCTACGTCTGCTGATTCAGCAACCAGAGTGAATGCACCAACACGCTCGTTGTACAAGCCGAAGTTCTTAGAGAACGAGCTAGCAACAAGGATCTCTTTGTTGTATTGAGCAAAAATACGTAGGCCAGCAGCATCTTCTTCAACGCCTTTTGCAAAACCTTGGTAAGCAAAATCGAATAGAGGAAGCAGTTTCTTCTCAGCAACCAGTTTAGCAAGAACTTCCCACTCTTCAGTTGTTGGGTCGATACCTGTTGGGTTGTGACAGCAGCCGTGAAGAAGAACGATATCGCCTTCAGAAGCTTTCTCTAGGTCAGCAACCATGCCAGCGAAGTCTTTGTCTTTAGTTTCAGCGTTGTAGTAGCTGTATTGAGCAGTTTCGATACCCGCAGCTGCGAAAACGCCGTTGTGGTTAGCCCAAGTTGGGTTACTGATCCAGATTTTCACTTCGCCCAGTTGGCGCTTGATGAATTCACCCGCTACGCGAAGTGCACCTGTACCACCTGGAGCTTGTGCTGTTTTAGCGCGTTGAGATGCAACGATCTCTGCGTCTGAACCGAAAAGAAGTTTCTGAACCGCTAGACCGTATTCAGCTGTACCTTCAATCGTTAGGTAAGATTTGGTTTTTTCGTTTTCAAGAAGTGCAGCTTCTGCTTTCTTTACTGTTTTAAGTACTGGTGTTTGACCATCTTCATTTTTGTAGATGCCAACGCCAAGGTTGATTTTCTCTGCACGAGAGTCTTTTTTAAACTCTTCAGTAAGGCCGAGGATAGGATCGGCGGGAGCAGCTAACACTTTTTCAAACATAATCTTCATCCATGTCAATTGAGAGGGGATAGTATCTATGGGTAGTTATACCTGTATGGAATTTTTAAGACAATACGAAGTGAACAGAAAGACCAAAAAAAATCCATTTCAATCAGATTTATTGACTAAAGAGGATATTTGATAACAAAACACCCTACGGATTAACCTATAGGGTGCAAGAAGTTAGTGGATTTTGAATAGATTACGCTGGTTGAGCAATAAAGCTTTCGCGCTCGAGTTCACTCGCTACATTTTTGCCATCTTTGTAGGTCGCAGCAATTGAAACAAACGCTTGTTCGACGACCAGAAAAGCTTGGACAACTTGCGGATCAAAATGCGTCCCATTGCCCTCTAAGATGATCTGTTTAGCTTGTTCATGAGTAAAGGCTGGCTTGTAGACTCGCTTCGAGATGAGCGCATCATAAACATCAGCTAATGCCATTAAACGGCCAGATAACGGGATATCTTCACCAGACAACTGATTAGGATAACCACTGCCATTCCATTTCTCGTGGTGAGTCAGAGATATCTCCTTTGCGACTCTTAAGAAAGAGCTACTTCCCAACTGCTTTTCTGCAATAGATAACGCTTCAGCCCCAATCGCGGGGTGACCTTTCATTATCTCAAACTCTTCGTCCGTCAATTTGCCCGGCTTCAATAACACACTATCAGGAACACCTACTTTGCCCACGTCGTGCAAAGGCGCAGATTTGTAGAGCAACTCGATGTAGTTTGGTGTTAACAAGCTTGAGTGGGTTTCTGATTTGCTGAGCTCTTGTGCGAGCACCTTGACGTACTCTTGAGTTCTTAGGATATGTGCGCCCGTTTCATTGTCTCGAGATTCAGCCAATGCCGATAAGCTCACAATGGCTACGTCACGTGTGGTTTTCACTTCGTTTTGCGCGGTTTCAAGGCTATCAAGCATGGTATTGGTCATAGATGCCATTGATCCAAGCTCGTTGTAGCCGAAAATAGGTAAGCGAACGCCTTGCTCGCCATTGGTGACTTTGTTTAATGCGTGCTCTTGGCTTAGGAGAATACGCTTAATTAGCTTACTCCAAAGCGTCATGATGGTTATCGCGTAGCCACCCAGTACCACAGCCAAATAAATAAACTCTTTGATCACGCTGATCTTGCCGGTGCCATCCAATAAGCGGTCAGGGTTGTGTTCTAGCCAGAAGATGTCTTTAACGGCAATCATCGTCAACATAGTCGTCAGTGTTACCAGAAGCACGATAACCAAGCCTATCATCTGCTTGACCAGTGAACTTCTTTCACCAACCAGTTGGAAGTCGAATTGTCCAGTCGTCTCCATTTTATCCATTTGGCTGAGCTTGGCATTCAATTGAAGAATGGTTCCGGTAAAGAAGCCGAATAGACTCATGCCAAACAGCACCTTCAAATTACTATCTATGGTGAATTCATAGCTTAAGTTGTAGTAGAGCGCGAAAGGCACACTTGCAGCAAAAAATAGCAGGGTATCGAGTTGCGTGAATCGGCCTTGCTTGACCAAGGTATGTTGCGCCAATGGGTAACGACGTGCGAGCCATAATAAGATAAACACAATACTGACTTGTGTGAAAATCTCTAACGTCGTTAAGCTATCGAGCATAGGGCACACCCGACTGCCATAGGTGCCAAACAGCACGCCAGCAATGACGTATAACTTAGTCGTTAGCGATTGATTGTAATTTGAAGTATCCATCGGTAAGCCTTTGTTCTCATTCTTATTAGATTTACGCATTCATTGATTCACGACTTTAGAATTGCGAATAATTAGCATAACTGACGTGAATAAGACCGGAAATTCTATCGATAGCTTTCGTGGATTGATACAAGAAATTGGTTTGTGTTAGAGATTTGTTAGCTAGGTGGGGGTTATTGCAGCATTTTTATGAAGATACTTGAATAGCCTCGGTCGAGGTTCGAGGCTATTCAGTCTGTGTACTGGTTAGAATCGCGAGTGATTGAGTTTGCTATCTACTTTACCCCGTTACTTTTTGAGATTGATTTCAGCTTCGATTGAGCCGGTTTCAATCTCAGGGTGAGACGCTAGTTTGTCTGCAGCCCATTGGTTGATGTGTTTCAGAATAGCAGACACCGCGTGTTTTTCCGTTGGTGCTTGGTCTTGTTCGACATCGATCTTTTGCTTTGGATGTGAGCCTGTCGCATCTTCAGCAATATGGAGCCAATCTGGGTGCCAGTAATATGGCTGACCGCTCGGTGTTGTCCAACTGTGAACACCGTTTGACTCTCCTTTATAACTTAATTGGTCTGCTTCTATTTTTTTCATTGTTATCTCGCATGTTTTTGGGTTACATCAAATTATTGAGATAGAAAGCCAACTTAGCTCCTACCTTGGGTACAAACTTAGCAAAGCTTACAAAGTTATCTGTGAACCAATTCACACTATTGTGGAAATTAGGTGCGATCATATGGATAGCAGCAATAGTTGTTGGCGTAAGTGATAAAATCACCGGCTCACAGAATTTCTCTAGGTAGTACAATTAGATGGCGCGTTATGAAGAGCTTGCAAAGGATATTCGAACTCAGATAGCCAACAATACGTGGCGATCCGGAGAGAAGATCCCTTCGGTACGCATGAGTTGTCGAAATTACAACGTCAGCAATAGTACTGTCTTACAAGCCTACCAGTTGCTAGAAAGCGAAGGGTGGATCATCGCTAAACCTCAGTCGGGCTACTTTGTAGCGCCAAGGCTGGACGGCGTTGACTACGCACAGCCACTCGTTAGTGAAAAGAAAGCCATTAATGACCGCTTATTTGATTTCTTGAAGTCGAGTTCAGCCGAAGGTGTGATTCCTTTCGGCTCTGCATTCCCAGATCCCGACCTTTTCCCGTTACCTACCTTGACTCGAAACCTTGCCAGCGCGGGTAGGAAGATGACTGGCGCGAGTGTGATAAATAATTTACCACCGGGCAGTGAGTCCTTGAGAAGGCAAATCGCACAGCGTTATCTGCAGCAAGGGATTACGGTTAATCATCAAGACATCGTGATTACGTCGGGTGCTATGGAAGCGCTCAACTTGAGCCTGCAAACGGTCACCAAGTCGGGTGATAACGTCGTGATTGAGTCTCCCGCCTTCTATGGTGCTCTGCAGGCTGTCGAGAGGCTCGGGCTTAACCCTATCGAAGTGGACGTTTGCCCAATCAATGGGTTGAATATAGAGCAGTTTGAAAACGCGCTACAAAACCAAGATGTTAAAGCGTGTTGGCTGATGACGACTTTTCAAAACCCAACGGGAACCAGTTTGTCGGAACAGGCAAAGCGCCGTGTGGTAGAGATTGCAGAACAGCATGGAACCTACATTATTGAAGATGACGTGTATGGCGATCTTTATTACGAAGGGCATAAGCCGAAGCCACTAAAGGCCTTCGATAAGACCGATTCCGTCTTGCTTTGTGGGTCGTATTCAAAAAGTTTGTGTCCTGGTTATCGAGTAGGGTGGGTTGTGAACACGCGTTTTAACGACGCGATTCAAAAGTTACAGCTTCTTTCTACGTTATCGAGTAGCGCTCCTGTTCAACTTGGTGTCGCTCATTTCTTAACGCATGAAAGCTACGACAATCACCTTCGTAAACTGCGTAAAAACCTTGTCGTCAGGAAAGAGCGATTTATCGATGTCATTAAGCAGTACTTTCCGCATTCAATCGAGATTGAAGAGCCGGCTGGTGGTTACTTGATATGGATTCGCTTTTCTGAAAAATTCGACAGCCAACAGTTTCATCAACTGGCTATCGAACAAGGTATTAGCGTTGCATCTGGCGATCTGTTTAGTGAGCATGGCAGAGTGGATAACGCGATACGATTGAACTTCTCTTATGAACTGACAGAAGAGAAAGAACAGGCGCTCATCTGGCTTGGCAAACTGGCACATCAACTTACGCACTCGTAAAACCTTAAGTCCCTCATAAAAAAGACAATCATTCCAACTGTACGGGTTGTTTGTGGGGTAACTGTACGCCTAATTGACCAAAGAGTTGTGATTCAATAACGGTAGACCAAATATTGGAGATACCGTTATGTTGAAAATGACTATGGGAAATGAAGTTAAGCTGATTATTGTCGCTATTGTGTGTGCGCTTCTGCTTATTCTCGGCCACGTACTGCTGGCAAAAGCATTCGCTGATATGGCGTGGGCGGAATACACCACTGCCGCGATCCCATTCGTTATGATGGCAATTTGCGGTCTTGCAATAAAATACGCTATCGACCAAGATGTGGATTAGCTTTTGAAATAATGAGTCTCAGATAGTGGCACGCAGAAGCATCTGGACTCGTTTTATTCCGAACATAAAAAAACCTCCGCAAGTGCGGAGGTTTTTGTTTGTTCTTAACTTTTAATATCGAATAGGTTTCGAATTAGAAGTTTGCAGAGCGTGGTGTACGTGGGAATGGAATCACGTCACGAACGTTACCCATACCTGTTACGTAAGATACTAGACGCTCGAAACCAAGACCGAAACCAGCGTGTGGCACTGTACCGTATTTACGTAGGTCGCGGTACCAGCTCATGTGCTCAGGGTCGATACCCATAGCAATCATACGCTCGTCTAGAATGTCTAGACGCTCTTCACGTTGTGCACCACCGATGATTTCACCGATGCCTGGTGCAAGTACGTCCATTGCTGCAACTGTTTTGCCGTCGTCGTTTAAGCGCATGTAGAAAGCTTTGATGTCTTTCGGGTAGTTCTTAACGATAACAGGTGCTTTGAAGTGCTCTTCAGCTAGGTAACGCTCATGCTCAGAAGACATGTCGATGCCCCACTCAACGTCAAACTCAAATTTCTTACCAGAGTCTAGTAGGATTTGGATTGCGTCAGTGTAGTCAACTTGTGCGAAGTCAGCGTCAACGAATTGCTCTAGACGAGTAATTGCTTGCTTGTCGATGCGAGAAGCGAAGAATTCAAGGTCGTCGCGGCGCTCTTCAAGAACAGCAGCGAAAACGTACTTAAGCATGTCTTCAGCCAGTTTCGCTACATCGTTAAGGTCTGCAAACGCAACTTCAGGCTCAACCATCCAGAACTCAGCTAGGTGGCGGCTTGTGTTTGAGTTTTCAGCACGGAACGTAGGACCGAACGTGTAAACCTTGCTTAGTGCACAAGCATAAGCTTCAGCATTAAGTTGGCCAGATACTGTTAGGAACGTCTCTTTACCGAAAAAATCTTCGTTGAAGTCTACGTCGCCTTTTTCAGTGCGTGGTAGGTTTTCCATGTCTAGCGTAGAAACACGGAACATTTCACCAGCGCCTTCTGCATCAGATGCAGTAATAAGCGGAGCAGAAGTCCAGAAGAAACCTTGCTCGTGGTAGAAACGGTGAATCGCTTGAGATAGACAGTTACGTACACGTGCTACTGCGCCAATCACGTTTGTACGTGGACGTAGGTGAGCAACTTCACGAAGGTACTCGATAGAGTGACGCGTCTTAGCCATTGGGTAAGTGTCAGCGTCTTCAACCCAGCCTACAACTTTAACGTCAGTTGCTGCTAGTTCGAAGTCTTGACCTTTCGCAGGAGACTCAACAATCTTACCCGTTACTTCAACAGAGCAGCCAGTTGTTAGCTTTAATACTTCGTTTTCGTAATTATTAAGATTATTAGGAACCACGGCCTGAATCGGGTCGAAACAAGAGCCGTCATAAATGGCAAGGAAAGAGATTCCAGCTTTGGAATCACGACGTGAACGGATCCAGCCGCGAACAGTTACTTCACTGTCTACCGCTAGCTTGCCGCCAAGTACGTCTGTTACAGGCGCGTAAGTCATGTTGATTTCATTCTCCATTGAGGGACAAATTCAACTCAAAGTCTCTGGCATTGCTGCAAATAAATATACATTTGCACAATAATTAGCCGAAACATTAAGTTGTATAAACTTTTTAAATCGATTGAACATATTACCTGTCATACCGACAGCTTCAACCTTTATTCTTGCTTGGAGAAAGAAATATTGTGTCTACTGACGATAAATAGGTTTGAGGGTGTGTTTTTTGTTCGATCTTAGCGTCAGCCTTACCTTTCACCCTATGTGAGCTGCTGAACGAGCATGGCGTAATCGAAACCTTTGTTTTCAATAATGGGAGTGTGATTGTGTTCAGACTCACTCTATATTGGCGCGGATTCAGTCATTTTGGACTTGATCACCTTCTTAATTTCCCACTAAAGTACAAGAGGAGTTTAATATCTACGTGTTAATTACGCCGCCTTAACCCCTGCATTCTCTCTACACCCGCACTTTTCGAGCGCTCGCTCATTCAAGAAAAACAGTCGATCAAATTATGTCTCAACAAGGCAGGACTGGCTGTACAAGTAAAAGAGAATTACATGCTTAATTATTTAAAAAAACACTGGTTATCAAACGTTAAAGGAGATTCATTATCTGGGATTGTGGTTGCACTCGCATTGATCCCTGAAGCCATCGCATTTTCAATTATTGCAGGCGTTGACCCTAAAGTAGGGCTCTATGCCTCGTTCTGTATTTGTGTCGTCACTGCTTTGGTTGGCAGTCGTCCGGGAATGATTTCCGGTGCAACAGGCGCTATGGCGCTACTAATGGTCACTTTAGTGAGAGAGCACGGACTAGAATATCTACTCGCCGCTTCATTTCTAGCTGGCGTCATTCAGATCGCAGCTGGTTATCTCAAGCTTGGTAACCTGATGAATTTCGTTTCCAAATCGGTGATTACTGGATTTGTTAACGCGCTCGCCATTCTAATTTTCATGGCCCAACTTCCTGAATTAATCAACGTCCCTTCAAGCGTTTACGTGTTAGTCGCTTTGGGTTTGGCGATCATTTATCTGCTTCCTTATTTCCCCAAGTTTGGTCGCGCAATACCTTCTCCACTGGTCGCGATTGTTACCCTGACAATCATTAGTTTGCTCTTCGGCTTAGATGTGAGAACGATTGGCGATATGGGCAAGCTTCCCGATTCACTGCCTGTGTTCTTGATTCCTAATATTCCATTCACGTTTGAGACGCTTGCAACCATCCTGCCATATTCGATTGCTCTGTCTCTGGTTGGCTTGTTGGAATCCTTGATGACAGCGACCATAGTCGATGACCTGACTGATACTGAAAGCAATAAAAACAATGAGTGTAAAGGGCAGGGCGTTGCGAACATCGTGGCTTCCCTTTTTGGTGGAATGGCGGGCTGCGCAATGATCGGTCAGTCGATCATTAACATCAAATCAGGTGGCTTAACCCGATTGTCCAGCATGATCGCTGGGGTGGTTTTGTTGCTAATGGTGGTGTTTGTTTCTGATTGGTTGAAGCTGATACCGATGGCCGCTTTAGTGTCTGTGATGATCATGGTTTCTATCGGCACATTCTCATGGCGTTCCATTGTTGAGCTTAAAGATCACACACTGCCAACCAATGTAACCATGCTAGCAACCGTGGCGGTGGTGGTGTTTACTCATAACTTAGCGATAGGTGTTGCGGTTGGCGTGGTGCTGTCGGCTCTGTTTTATGCACATGCCAGCAAATCCATGGTGTTTATATCCGATGAAGTCGTGACAAACGAAATGCACACCATTCACCGAGTAAAAGGCCATGTCTTCTTTGCTTCGTCAGATGCGTTTGTCGACTTATTTGATTATGACAACGCGACCTCTTTAGTGACCATCGATATATCGGATGCGTCATTCTTAGATAATACCTCGGTCGAGGCGCTTGATAAGGTTGTGTTCAAGTTCCGTAAAAAAGGGGCTTACGTTGAAGTGTCAGGAATGGATAGCGTGAGTGCGAACCTGATAGTCAAACACGCGATGTATCACAAGCATAAAGACTTAACCGCGGTTTCCATTACGCACTAATCTTGGTTTAAGGTACTTTTAAAGCCTGAAAGCCTGAAAGCCTGAAAGCCTGAAAGCCTGAACTAGACATTGTTATGAAGTTAAAGCGCTCATTGTTGAGCGCTTTTTTGTTGGCGATCTATGACTTCTTCTTTGTACTCGACAAAGTAAACTGATTAATCAGTGACTCAAGGTGATCAGACAGCTCTTCTAAGTCATTGCTGATGTTGCGAGTTTCAGCCGCAGATTGCGACGTGTTGTTGGCGTGAGAGGTGATGGTCTCAACCTTTTGTTGAACATCTTGAGTCGCTTGTGTGGTGGATTGTGTTTGCTGCTGAATATTCTGTGCGTGAGCCAAGACTTGTTTCATCTCTTCGACCACACCATTCATTTCAATTGAAAGTGCGTCGATATCGGTTGAGCTTTGATGAGCTTGTTCGCAAACGCGATCGGCAGAAGTTAGCGACTCTTCACTGCCTTGCTGGAATTGATGAATGATTGACTCAATGCTGCCTGTTGCTTCTGCGGTTCGCGATGCAAGGTGGCGAACTTCATCTGCCACTACCGCAAACCCACGACCTTGTTCTCCCGCACGAGCTGCTTCAATCGCTGCATTCAAGGCCAGAAGATTGGTTTGGTCAGCAATGCCACGAATCACACTCAATATTGAAGAGACCTCTCCGGTTTGCTCATTGAGTGTCAGTATTTTGTGTTTCACTTCTTCTATGCTGCTAACGAGGTTTTTTATCTCACTGCTTGCGTCGTGTGCTTGGTTGGCACTCTTACATGCCACATCGGCGGTGTGATTAATAAGCTCTGAAGCCGTTAAAGTCGCTTGTTCTACATTGACTTGCTGTGCCTGTATTCCTTCGACATTATGTTGCACTTCGGCGGTTTCGCTTTGCTGGTCACTGGCGGCTTGCTCGGTAATTTGCGCGACACTAGTCAGTTGGTTGGCAGACGCATTCAGTTTGTGCGAGGTGTTTTGTACCTTTTCTAAGCTGTCGGATACGGTTCCCATGAACGAGTTGATGGAGTTAGCCAGCGTGCCAATCTCATCCTTGCTTTGTTCCGGCAGGCGAGTGGATAGGTTTTTATCGTTGCTGACTTGGGTCATAAAGCGAGAAGTCTGTTGCAGCGGGCGCACGATAATCTTACGAATTAATCCCATCGTAAGGACAAATCCGGCAAACGAGATCACTGCCATAATGCCAATAGCAGCCATGGTTTGAGTGTTAATCAGCGAGTTAACATGGTTAAGGTTATATTCGAGACGAATCGCACCCAAGACTTCACCTTCTGGTGCCATATGACAGGCGACACAATTGGTTCCTCGGTAATCTTCACTCGACTTCATTGGCAGAGCAATAACCAAGCCTTTGCCCCAATCAGCAGAAAAAGGTTCGATAACGGTTTCGCCCGCTAGCGCTCGTTTATCAATATCGTCAACCGGTGTTTGGTTGTCATTACCTGGGCCATATAACTTGCTGACAGCGTCGGCGCGTAAAACACGAACGTCTTCAATGCCTTCTTGAGCCAGTGCTTTCTGACGAAGGGTCTCTTTTTGTGCCATGGTGCCGGTGAGCATCATCATATTGAGGCTATCGAAGTAGTTACTTGCTTTGTCGTGAAGCTGCTCACTTAACACTGAGTTTACAAGTTGCTTTTGTTGCGAATATTGGAAATAGGTCGATATTGCCAGCAAAAAGGTGAACACGATGGCGAGGGCCACTAGGATTTTAAAGGTGATTGTTGAGCGCATAAGGTGTTTGTTTTTATTAATTATAATGACGCAAATACTGTACTAGTAAGAATTCCTACCACCTATGGGGTATAACGAATTGTGTGACCACACTCCGGTTGTGGTTATGCTTCTGTGATGTAGCAAGTTTGTGCGGAACCTGGTGTTGAAATGGAACGCGCTTCAAGCTCCTCGCTGTTCTTAAAACAGACTGTTGTTTTGGGAAAATTGAAGTGCAGCATCGAGTTTTGATTGTGCTGATAATTAGAAAAGCCTAGGTTGTTAATTAGCTCGATGTATTTGTCCGCTTGTCTTTTATCAATAAAGACTATTGTTTTAGACGACTTAGTGGTCAGTTTATATCCAAATGGTTGTTTTGTTCAATTTAATAGCAAAAATTGTGGTTATAGCGTTGTGTTTCGAGGCTCATTCGATAAGATGAAAAGACCTCTATGATAGAGGTAGGGCAGCAACGGATACGCTGCTTCAAATACTATGGAATGTGACTTATTGGACACATACATGAAATTCAAGATTACATCACCGATTATTGAACCTACGGAAGGTTCACCACATCAGTTAATGCTTACTCACGCTTCTCGTTTTACCTCTTTTAAGACAAGCTCCCCTTTGAACGCCCTGTTCGACAACGTCTCTGTACGCTTCTTTACCGCTTATCGCTCCTATTGTTATTCGTTTTATAACTTTATTTCTATCTGAACTCCTTTGTCATCCGCTCGATGAACGAAGACTCACATCTATAAAAACTAAACAAATAAGTTAAAAACAATGAATATTAAAATGATGGGTAGCTCCCTAATTATCGCTGGTACCGCTCTCGGTGCTGGTATGCTTGCGATCCCAATGGTATTAGCTCAATTCGGATTGCTTTACGGCACACTGCTTATGGTACTGATCTGCTTCGGTACGACTTACGCAGCATTACTACTTCTAGAAGCGACCATCAAAGCGGGTGGCGGTCTAGGATTAAACTCTATTGCCCGAAAAACCTTGGGTAAACAAGGTCAGCTGCTTACCAACGGCTTGCTATACGCGTTGTTGATTTGCCTATTAATGGCTTACATTCTGGGCGCAGGTGACTTGCTGAGTAAGTTACTGTCTAACTTTGGCGTCGAAATTACCGCGACTACCAGCCAAACCGTGTTTACCTTGCTTGCTGGCGCAGTAGTCGCAAGTGGTACTGGTGTGATTGATAAGCTCAATCGAGCATTGTTCTTCGTGATGCTTGCTAGTTTGTTTGCAACCATGGCCTTCTTAGCGCCGAGCATGACTCAAGAAAACTTGATGCAGGTAACCAGCCATGACCACGTTGACCTAATCAAAACCAGTGCCATCCTGTTTACGAGCTTTGGCTTTATGGTGGTGATTCCAACCTTGGTTTCTTACAACCACGAAGCGACAGACAAACAGCTGCGTAACATGGTGATCATCGGTTCTCTGATCCCATTAGTGTGTTACTTGTGTTGGTTGTTTGCGGTAGTGGGCAACTTGAGTGAAGAGCAATTCAGAAGCTTTGAGAACGTATCAGATTTGATGGCGGCGTTTGAGGCTCAGTCTCCTTGGGTGGGTAACGTTCTGTCTACCTTCACGGGCTTGGCGTTGTTGACCTCTTTCTTTGGCGTAGCAATGGCGTTGTTCAACCAGAACAAAGACATGTTCAACCAAAATACAGCGGTAACGTACTGCATTAGCTTTATCTTGCCGTTGGCGGGTTCATTGCTTGCTGCAGACAAGTTCCTACAAGTGCTGAATTACGCAGGCATCATCTTGGTGTTCCTAGCGGTGTTTGTTCCTCTGGTTATGGTTCACAAGCAGCGCTTCATGAAAGTTGCTGATGACCGATACCGAGCAGAAGGTGGCAGCGCAATGATGTTGTTCTCACTGCTGTTTGGTTGTTTCCTGCTTATTTCGCAAGTGATTTAACAAAACAATTTGGTCGGTTGAATCAATCAGTCACCAAGCTTTAGCTCCAAAAGCTTCAGATACAAAAAAGGAACGCCGCGGCGTTCCTTTTTTATTATCGGTTTATTAATTCAGAATGATTAACAAACAACCTTAACAGCCAAACCACCTTGAGATGTCTCACGGTATTTAGCGTTCATGTCTTTACCTGTTTCTAGCATTGTTTCGATAACTTTATCTAGAGAAACAGTAGGAGCAGAAGAGCGACGAAGCGCCATACGAGTCGAGTTGATTGCTTTAACTGCAGCAATACCGTTACGCTCGATACATGGTACTTGTACTTGGCCAGCAACTGGGTCACATGTTAGACCTAGGTTGTGCTCCATGCCGATTTCTGCAGCCATACATACTTGCTCAGGGCTACCACCCATAAGCTCAGCAAGACCAGCAGCAGCCATAGAGCATGCCACACCAACTTCACCCTGACAGCCAACTTCAGCACCAGAGATTGAAGCGTTACGCTTGTAAAGACCACCGATCGCGCCAGAAGCTGCGAAGTAACGGATGTAATCTTTCTCTGTCACTGTTTGGATGAACTTATCGTAGTAAGCCAATACAGCAGGGATGATGCCACATGCGCCGTTTGTTGGTGCCGTTACTACACGGCCGCCAGCTGCATTTTCTTCGTTTACTGCGAAAGCAAACATGTTTACCCAGTCAACAACCGACATTGGATCATTGGTTGTTTTTTCTGAAGTCATTAGCTGTTGGCGAAGTGCTGCTGCACGGCGAGGAACACGTAGTGGACCAGGCAGGATACCTTCAGTATTCATACCGCGATCCATACACTCACGCATAGTTTTCCAGATGTTAGCGAAGTAAGTGCGAGACTCTTCGTCTGAGTGGAACGCTGCTTGGTTTTTCATAACCAGTGTACTGATAGAAAGACCGCTTTCTTTGCACTGATTAACCAGCTCTTCAGCTGTTGTGAATTCGTAAGGTGCTTTGATTGGGTTTTCTTCTTCTTTGCCGAAGTTCTCTTCGTCAACGATGAAACCGCCACCAATTGAGTAGTACGTTTTTGAGTATGCAACTTCGTCACCAACCCATGCATGAATGCTCATGCCGTTCTCGTGTAGAGAAAGGTTGCTAGTGTGGAAGTTCATACCGCCATCGCGTGGGAACGATACTGTATGACAGTGCATGCCAACAGGAAGGCGCTCAGTTTCTTCTACGCGAGCAATGAAGCCAGCAATAGAATCGATATCAACACGCTCAGGAGTATTGCCAGCAAGACCCATGATGATTGCGATATCTGTGTGGTGACCTTTCCCTGTCAGTGATAGTGATCCATATACGTCCACGGTGATTTTAGTGATGTCGCGCAATTTTCCCATTGAACGTAGGTCATCAATAAATTCTTTACCCGCTTTCATTGGTCCAACTGTGTGTGAGCTCGATGGACCAACACCGATTTTATAGATATCAAATACACTAATCATAGCGATTACCTCAAAAAGAGAGCCTCCCAAGGGGAGTAGGGAGGCTCATTTATTATCATTATATTTTTTGTCTAATCTCGCGATATAAGATGGATGCCATCTTATAAAAAGGGCTTGAGATTAAAGAGCGCCGTAGATTACAGAACTAATAGCCGCTAGACCACATAAAGCTGTAAAGATTTGCACAGGTGCTGAAGTTTTGTACTTAGCCATTGCTGGTACTTTTTGCATCGCGAATACAGGCATTAGGAACAGGATAGCTGCAATCATTGGAGCACCCATTGTTTCAATCATACCTAGGATACTTGGGTTAACTACCGCAACAATCCAAGTAGTAACAACGATGAACGCTAGAGATGCTTTTTCGATAGTGCTTACTGAAGAACCAGAGCGAGACTTGATTAGACCAACAAGACCTTCGTGAGCACCTAGGAAGTGACCGAAGTAGCTAGAAGTAATCGCTGCGAACGCTACTAGAGGACCCATGTAAGAGATAAGTGGAGACTCATGTACGTTTGCTAGGTAAGAAAGAACAGAGATGTTCTGTGCTTGTGCTGTTGCTAGTTGCTCTGGAGATAGAGAAAGCACTACAGAGAATACGAAGAACATTACAAAACCCATCAGCATCATTGCTGCGCCACCAGTGATCGCGTCAGTTTTCTTAACTGCGTCATCACCGTATACACGACGTTGCTCTTTAGAGAACTGTGAAATGATTGGGCTGTGGTTGAAAGAGAACACGATGATTGGAATAGCAAGCCAGATAATAGAAGGCATTGTTGACCATTCTGGGCTTACGTCCATCATTGAAGTGTTCCAATCAGGAACTAGGTAAAAAGATAGCGCTAGTAGGATGAATACTAGTGGGTAAACCATTGCTGAAGTTGCTTTAAGCATCAGCTCTTTACCGAATACAACACCTGCTGTCATAGCAAGGATAAGTGCACCAGAAAGAAGAGGACGAGGAATAGATTCCATACCCATTTGGTTTACTAGGAAAGAATCAACTGTGTTTGTGATACCAACACCGTAGATAAGAACGATCGGGTAGATAGCGAAGAAGTAAGCAAAAGTAATAATGTTTGCGCCAGTCTTACCGAAGTGCTCTTCAACTGTGTCTGTAATATCAGCTTCAGGGTTTTTAGCAGACAGTACGAAACGAGCTAGAGATTTGTGTGCGAACCAAGTCATTGGTGCCGCAATTAGAGCTAGGATAACTAATGGCCAAAAACCACCCGCACCAGCTTTGATTGGAAGGAATAGTACGCCAGCACCAACTGCTGTACCGAATAGTGATAAACACCAGGTAAAATCTTTATAGTTAAACTTGCTTGAATCTTTAACGGCATTTGCCGAAGAAGTTGTTGTGTTCATGTTAAATTACTCATTTTTTGGGAACAGGAAATAAGTCGGGGCTAATTCTGCAGAATTTTCTTCTGCAAAAAATAGATCTAAATCATGTAATGAAACGGCGTGTCACATGATATGCGAAAAACGGATTTTTGATCACGAAAATAGCGTGCCACAGGTGATTTATGTTTATGCTTGGTATTACTTTTATTTATGCGAAAGGCGGGGTTGTATAGATTTATACCAGGGAAACGTTTGCGTAAAATTGCATTAATAAATCTGTTCCATAGAAAGTCTGGATTTTGTTAACAGAGATTAAACAAAACGTAGTTGCTATGTAATTTGTTGCACTACATGTTGCTGCAGTGAATGGATGATTTGCGCCGTAACGCCCCAAATTAGGTGCTCTTGGAAGGGCATAGCAAAAACTCGATGCTTGATTTGTTTAAAGTTAACAGTGTGGCTGTGTAACTTGGCTTGGTCTAAAACATAGGTAGCGGGCACCTCAAAAATTGAGGCAACTTCGTTCTCATCGATGATGGCTTTATAGTCAGGATCGACCATGGCAACAATCGGCGTCACAGAAAATTTACTAATAGTACTCAATGCAGGTAATTGCCCAACAATTTTAACTTGATCCGATCGAATTCCCACCTCCTCATGGAGCTCTCTGAGTGCAGTGAATTGCATAGAAGGGTCAGAAAGTTCGTGTTTACCACCAGGAAAGCTGACTTGGCCGGGGTGATGCTTTAAATGAGCCGCTCTTTTAGTAAAAATGACATGTAAACCATCTTCTCTTTCAACTAAACCTACCACCACTGCCGCTTTACGTAATTGCTCGCCACTGATGTGCGAAACACGCTCTACTGACTCTGGGTGATAGCCAACGGTAGGGTTAAGTTGGAATTGCTGAAGGAAGTTTTCTTTATTCATATCAAGCCAATATATTGATTATTATGATTTTAATTATAGACATAACCGTGGGTTGATTACCAATATTGAGTTTTTCTTCATTCACTTTCCCTCTTTTAGTTATTAATTGGGCGTCATGAGGGGCTGTTTACCGATGAATCTCCTCAAAATGACGATTTTTGCTATATTCAATATGTGCATACAGGCGAGTAAGCGTTATCGATGTCATAAAATTGGGTGACGAAACGTAGATTTTTTGTTTAAGAATTTGATAACAATAACTTAGTGGACCATTCTAAAAAGAAATAGAAGAAAAGGTATGAGATGAAAGGAATCATATTCACCGAATTTTTAGAGCTTGTTGAAGACAAGTTTGGGCTAGAGCTTTTGGAAGAAGTTCTAGAAATGTCAGAAGATGAAGGAATCTATACGTCGGTCGGCAGTTACGACCACAAAGACCTTGTCAGGTTGATTATCAACTTGAGTAAGAAAACCGATATTGATGCGGCAAGCTTGCAACGCGTGTTTGGGCAGTCTGTATTTAAGAACTTACTGGCCTCATTACCGAATAAAGCGAGCCTTGCTCACAGCAATACCACCTTTCAATTTATTCAGCACGTAGAGCGTTACATTCATGTTGAAGTGAAGAAGCTCTATCCGGATGCTGAGCCACCTGAATTCAGTTTTATCACCACGACCGAAGCACAACTTGTTTTTGACTACAAAAGCGCAAGGTGTATGTCTCATGTTTGCTTAGGGCTTATTGAAGGATGTGCTGAATACCACGGTGAATCTATCGCGGTGGAGATGACGCCACAAAATGATGACCAAAGCGTGGTTAGGTTTAATCTCAAAGTAGAAAAGTAATATGGATCTGGCATCTGCCCTAGAGAAGAAGCTTAAGCGTCAAATCGCGGCAAGGAAAGCGGCTGAAGGATTGTTGGAACAGAAGAGCCTCGAACTGTTCGAGGCTAACCAACAGCTTGAGCTTGCTTTGCGTCAGTTAGAAAAGCGCTCCAACGCGAATATACGCCGCATTGAATTCCAAGAACAAATCGACAACCTGTTGATTGATTTTGGGCGCGCGTTTCTAAGAAATGATCTCGATGATGTCATGCTATCTGAACTAACGACCAACGTGACTAACAGTTACTTAATCGAAGCCAGTCGTTTGATTCTACCTCCCAAGCTCATCCCTCAGTTACAGACCTATGATTATGGCGATGAGACTGTCGAGGTGTTAGAGCAAGACATTCAAGAACCTCATTGGCAAGACAACCTACTGACCGTGCCCTTAGAGGTTGAAAAAGTCATAGTTGGTGCGTTAATCGTCAGAGTCAGGTTGTTAGACCAAGACTACGAGTTTATCCAAAGCCAACTGTTGTTGGTCACGGACCTTATCTGCAGTGCCTTAACCCATCAACTAGCAATCAACCGAAATATTGAATCACGTAAACGAGCGGAAGAGTCCGAAAGGGCAACGCGTGACTTTGTGGCCATGATTAATCATGAGTTAAGAACTCCACTTAATGGCTTACTAGGCAGTGCCGAGTTGATCAGTGATACCGAACTGAATAGCTCTCAGCGTGAGATAGTGAACAACCTGAGCCAATCTGGAGAGTTTCTCCGAACCATCATTAATGATCTATTGGATTACAGCAAAATTAACGCAGGGATGTTAGAGCTTATTCCAAAGAAATTTGCCCTGAATGACTTGCGAAACACGATTGATAGTATTTTCGTCAATCGAGCAATCGAGAAGCAGCTTGAATTTAATATCAGTGTTGCGTCAAATGTTCCCTCCCATTTCCAAGGTGATTTAGAGCGCATCACTCAGCTGTTTGTGAACTTAATCGGTAATGCGATTAAATTTACAGAAGAAGGACATGTGAATGTCGATATCGAATGGGACAAAAACCAATTTGTTTTCTCTGTAGAAGATACTGGAGTCGGAATTGCTGAATCAGCACATAAGACGCTGTTTGAACCTTTTACGCAGGCAGATAACTCAAGTAGTCGGAACTATGAGGGAACAGGACTTGGGTTAGCGATTTGTCGCAAACTGGTGGCTCTGATGAATGGTGATATTGGGGTGACCAGTGTCGTTGGTTCAGGCACGACGTTTACCATCTCGATTCCTCTTCAAGTTGTCGATGTTCCGGCAGAGAGTGATAGTGTCGCCAAGGGCTTTGAGTATGAGGCGGAATTGTCACTACTTAAAGTGCTGGTGGTTGATGATATTAAGATGAACCAGATCATCATCCAACAGATGCTTCGTAAACATGAGATTGAACCAGCTATCGCAAGCAATGGTGTCGAAGGGTTTGAGCTCGCGTCAGACAACGAATACGACATTGTATTCATGGATTGCAGAATGCCTGTTATGGACGGGTTTGAAGCAACAGAGAAGCTAAGAGAGAAGGGTTACGTTAAATCTATTGTGGCACTGACCGCCGGAACGACATTGGAAGAACGCGAACGTTGTATTCAGTGTGGAATGGATGACATTTTGAGTAAGCCTTACACCGCCAACGATCTGAAAGAGATGCTCAAGAAGTGGGGTGTCTCAGCGGTGAAGGTCGCTTAAACACGCGAATAAAGCGTTGTGAGTTATGTACTCTAACTTACAGACTAAAAAACCGAAGTGATCTTACGATCCTTCGGTTTCTTTTTATATCGAACTTTTGCTAGCCGTTAAGCTACGGAACTCGTCATTAAGTCGCGGAACTCGCAGTTAATGACACTAGGTTTAGCAATCTTCAAGTACCGGTAGAATTCGACTCAGCTTATCCAGTGTTTCTTGGTATTCAGAAGCACAATCACTATCAAATACCACACCACCGCCAGCCCAAGCATAAAGCGTGTTGTTCTCGGCGACTAATGTACGAATGGTAATACTGGTATCCATTCTGCCATTTCGGCTGATGTAGCCAATACTGCCGCAGTACGCTGAACGTCGATGCGGTTCTAACTCTTCAATGATCTGCATCGCGCGAACTTTTGGTGCGCCAGTAATCGATCCTCCAGGGAAACAGGCTCTCAGAAGGTCAGTTGCAGAGTATTGGTCATCAAGGTCCGCTCGTATCGTGCTCACTAAGTGGTGCACGGCAGGGAAGCTTTCAATATCGAAGAGCTTTGGTACATGCACTGTGCCCGGTTTTGCTACTCGGCCAATGTCATTACGAAGTAGGTCGACGATCATCAAGTTTTCCGCCTGATCTTTATCGGCGCTTGCTAGGTCTTGCGCGTTGGCATTATCAATCATCGGGTCCTCAGAGCGAGGTCGTGTGCCTTTGATTGGCTTGGTTTCAATGACGTTGTCTTTGAGTTCTAAGAAACGCTCTGGCGAAACACTGATGATTGCGCAGTCGGCCAAACGGATAAAACCCGAAAAGGGCGCTGAGTTGTACTGTTCTAACTTGTCATAAGCCAGCCATTCACTACCTTGGTATTGGGCATTGAAGCGCTGAGCTAAGTTAATCTGATAGCAGTCCCCGGATAACAGGTACTCTTGAACACTATCGAACTTAGTGGCGTAGCTCTCTTCGCTCATATTGGATTGCCACGGTGTGGTTAACCCAAAGGGCGCATGTGATAGGTGTGATTGAGCCATCTGCTGCATTAGCCAATCATGATGTTCATCGATATTGCTACCGACAATACACGCCGTTTTCAATTGGTGGTCAACGATAACAGCCCATTCATACAAGCCAACTGCCATGTCAGGTGCTTCAATATCACGCTTTGCGAGTGATGGAAGTGTCTCGACTCTGCGCCCTAAATCATAGCTAAAATAGCCTAAAGCGCCGCCAACGAATGGCAACTGAGTGTGCTCTTTAGTCGCAGGCAATAATTGTTGCTGATATTGGTCGAGTAGTTCGAAAGGATCAGAGTCTGAAACCTCGCACGTCTCATTAACATTAACGGTCGTTTCTGCACCGATTGTCTCGAAGGTGGCGATGGGTTGAGCAACTAAAATATCGTATCGACTATCAACGTGGCTTTCTGAAGCGGAGCGTAATAGCATTGCCCACGGCAGGTTTTCAATATGGGAAAACAGCTGTTTAGCTAAAGTTGATTGATATTCAAGCGGCTTGATTTGGATAGAGCGAAATTCGTTGTTATTCATTTGTTTAATTTGTGACAAAGAGTTCGATCACTGCATGGCGTGTGAGAGGAAGCAAGAGTATCATAAATTGAAAATAAAATGGGTTCTTGATTAGAACGGTGTAATCCAAGTGGTTTAGTTTAAAGCTATGCAAGCGATTGCTAAAGCAACTAAATACAGCTCAACACAATAAAAAGCTAAACCACCTAATTCGATTTGGCACATATAGTCAAACTGTGAACCCACATGGAACCAGAACAATAAAGAGGCATGCAATGACGGTTATTCGTAAGCAAGATGTGATCAGCAGTGTCGCTGACGCACTTCAGTACATTTCTTATTATCACCCTTTAGACTTTGTCCAAGCCCTAGAAAAAGCGTACGAGAAAGAAGAGAGCCAAGCAGCTAAAGATGCGATCGCTCAGATTCTTATCAACTCGCGCATGTCTGCGGAAGGCCATCGTCCAATTTGTCAGGATACGGGTATTGTTACTTGTTTCGTGAACATCGGTATGGATGTTAGGTGGGAAACGGATCAAACAGTACAACAGATGGTTGATGAAGGCGTTCGTCAAGCTTACAACAACCCAGATAACCCATTGCGTGCATCTGTCCTAATGGACCCTGCAGGTAAGCGTATTAATACCAAAGACAACACACCAGCGGTTGTCCACATTAATATGATTCCAGGCAACAAAGTTGAAATTCAAATCGCGGCTAAGGGCGGCGGTTCTGAGAACAAAACCAAGATGGTTATGCTGAACCCTTCTGATGATATTGCAGAATGGGTAGAGAAGACGCTGCCAACAATGGGTGCAGGCTGGTGTCCACCGGGTATGCTAGGTATAGGCATCGGCGGTACGGCTGAGAAAGCAGCTGTGCTAGCGAAAGAATCTTTGATGGAACACATCGATATCCAAGAGCTTATCGAGAAAGGTCCTGAGAACGCAGAAGAAGAGCTTCGCCTAGACATCTTCAACCGTGTAAACAAGCTTGGCATTGGTGCACAAGGTCTTGGCGGTCTCACTACTGTGGTTGATGTAAAAATCAAAACAGCACCAACTCATGCTGCTTCTAAGCCTGTATGTTTGATCCCGAACTGTGCAGCAACGCGTCACGTTCACTTCACACTAGATGGCAGCGGCCCAGCAGAGCTAACGCCACCTAAGTTAGAAGAGTGGCCAGACATCACTTGGGAAGCGGGCGCAAATACACGTCGTGTTAACCTTGATGAAGTGACTAAAGAAGACGTACAAGAGTGGAAGACCGGCGAAACGGTTCTTCTGTCAGGTAAGATCTTAACCGGTCGTGATGCTGCTCATAAACGTATTCAAGGCATGCTAGAAAGCGGCGAAGGCTTACCAGCTGGCGTTGATTTCAAAGGTAAGTTCATTTACTACGTGGGTCCTGTTGATGCTGTAGGTGATGAAGCGGTAGGTCCTGCGGGCCCAACAACTTCAACACGTATGGATAAGTTCACTGACATGATGCTGAACGAAACTGGCATTATGGGCATGATCGGTAAAGCGGAACGTGGCCCTGCAACGGTTGAATCAATCAAAGAGCACAAAGCGGTTTACCTAATGGCGGTTGGTGGTGCAGCTTATTTAGTCGCAAAAGCAATTAAAAAAGCACGCGTTGTTGCGTTTGAAGATCTCGGTATGGAAGCGATTTACGAGTTTGAAGTTGAAGATATGCCTGTAACGGTAGCGGTTGACTCTAACGGCGTGAACGCACACCAGATCGGCCCTGACACGTGGAAAGTGAAGATTGCTGAAGCTGAGAAAGCGTAATTAATCGACGCCAAAAAATCGTAATTGTCGCTAACTTCAGCGTTTGAATTGCAATTTTTGACAGAAAGTTAAAGACAAAAGTGCAGCATTATCTGCACTTTTGTCTTATTATCAATGATATAGTGATAAACACATAGTTTGATATAAGAACATAGGAGAGAGGAATGCCTCGTTTTATTCAGATCCTACAGATTATCTTGGCAGTGGTGATTGGTGCTTTTGTTGGCTACGACCTGATCTTGAAAGGGATCAGTATCTTTGATAATAAATACGTGACGATTACATGTGCGCTTTGGCTAATTGCAGAGATTGCACTGTTTGTTATCTACAAGTTGATTGAAGACGATTAGACGTCGGATATCGTGCAAAAATTCTAAAGCCCCTGATTATGAATGTAGTCAGGGGCTTTTATTCATCTAGCATTAAGAATGTGTATTGCATACTCATCAACATAAGCAAAAGCATACAAACTATCCCAACGGGGAAAGAACATAGGCTTGCCTTTCTATTATCATAACCAGCTAGCCTAACTATCACGGAGTCGTTCTAATGAAACACTTAACTCAAGAAATGAGTGACTTTATAAGCAGAGGAACGGATTCTCATATTCGAGTAGCGGTCACGGGGCTCTCTCGTGCGGGTAAGACAGCATTCATTACTTCGCTGGTTAATCAGCTTCTTCATACGTCTACCCACAAAAACTTGCCACTGCTTGCATCTGCGAGAGATGGAAGAATTATTGGCGCAAAGCGTATCCCGCAACACAACATGATGATTCCACGCTTCTCTTATGATGAAGCGATGGAGTCGTTGAATGCACAGCCACCAGAATGGCCAGTGCCAACGCGTGATGTCAGTGAGATTCGTCTAGCAATCAAATATAAGCCTGCGAAGGGCGCGAAAAAGCTACTGAGTAAAAACAGCACCCTTTATCTCGATATTGTCGATTATCCAGGTGAATGGCTGCTTGATTTGCCGTTACTGGATATGGACTTCGATACCTGGAGCCAATCTCAGTTTGCAGCATTGAAAGGCGACAGAGAAACTTACTCGCAACAGTGGAACGTAATGCGTGGTGATATCGATTTGCTAGCAGAAGCGGACGAAAAGAAACTGGTCGCGATTGCCGATAGCTACACTCAGTACCTTCATACTTGTAAAAGTAACGGGCTGCATTGGGTACAACCGGGTCGATTCGTATTACCCGGTGAGCTTGAAGGCGCGCCTGTGTTGCAATTCTTCCCGTGCATCGCACCTGAGGGTAAGTTCTCAAAAACAAGTAACTATGCGGTACTTAAAGCGCGTTATGAAGAGTATCAACAGAAGGTCGTCAAAGCGTTCTACAAGAATCACTTCGCGACGTTCGACAGACAAATCGTGCTAGTGGATTGCTTACAGCCACTTAATGCGGGCTATGACTCTTTCATGGACATGCGTGGCGCGTTAGAACAGTTACTTAAGAGCTTTAAGTACGGTCGAAGCAATATCTTAAGACGTTTATTCGCGCCGAAGATCGACAAGATCTTGTTTGCAGCCACAAAAGCTGACCACGTGACACCGGATCAACATCCGAACTTGGTGTCACTGTTACAACAGATGGTGCATCCAGCTTGGCAGCAGGCGGCGTTTGAACACATCGACATGAGTTGTATGAGTATCGCGTCTATTCAAGCGACCAGCGCGGGTTATATCTCGTCGGGTTCAGACAATGTTCCGGCGTTGCAAGGTGTGACTTTGGATAATGTCCCTCAAACCATGTATCCGGGAGAGGTGCCGCGTAAGTTGCCTAATAAACAGTATTGGGAAACCAACCAGTTTGATTTCACGAGCTTTAGACCGATGGAGCAACATTCCGATGAGCCTTGCCAACATCTAAGAGTCGACAAGGTTTTAGAGTATCTCATTGGCGACAAGTTGAAGTAATTGAGGCAATCAAAATGAGTGAATTAAAAACAAAGCAGGTCTTTAATGAACCGTTGAAGACCTCTTTTGATGAGCAAGACAAGAGTGACGTTGGCCCGGATTTAGGCGCTCAACAACTGTTCACAGAGCAAGAGAAATTTGTCCCTGTCGCACCGCAAGTGAAAGCTGATCTTGATGGTGAAGCTGAGCAGCAATTGGAACAAGTGATTCGACCGAGCAAAAAGAAGAAGTGGTTTGGAACGGGTTTATTGGTCGCTTTCTCTGGCCTAGTTGGATGGCAGGCAATTGATTCGGTCATTACCGCGATTCAATCGGCTGACTGGCTGGCGTTAGGTTGGGCAGGCTTCATTGCTGCCATTGCTTCATTGGGTTTAGGCGCAATAGGCAAAGAGCTGTGGAAACTGCGTTCACTTAAAGATCACTTTAGTGTGCAAGAGCAGAGTGAAGAGCTACTCCAAAGTCAAAGTGTCGGCAAGGGCAAAGCGTTCTGTGAAAACATCGCCAAGCAAGGTGGCATTATCGCTGAGTCTCCTTCGTACGATAAGTGGCGAAACAGCATTAACCCAGCACACAGTGATGCAGAAGTGTTGGATATGTACGATGCGTTAGTCGTGAGTCAACAAGACAAAGTAGCGACTCAAATCGTCACTAAGTTTTCGACCGAATCGGCGGCTTTGGTCGCGGTGAGTCCATTGGCGGCGGCTGATATGTTGTTGGTGGCTTGGCGAAATTTCACCATGATAGACAAGCTTGCTGATGTGTATGGCATTGAGCTTGGCTACTGGTCTCGCATTAAGCTATTTAAACTGGTGTTAATCAACATGGCCGCTGCAGGAGCAAGTGAGCTCGCGATTGATGCAAGTATGGATCTCGTCTCGATGGATCTTGCAGGCAAAGTCTCAGCTCGAGCAGGGCAGGGGCTAGGTGTCGGTATCCTTACTGCAAGACTGGGCTTAAAAGCCATGACATTGCTGCGTCCTATGCCTTGGCATAACGAGAGAAAAGTAAAACTGGCAGACCTCCGCAAAGCCGTCCTTTCTGAAATAAAGCGTATCACTCTTAAATAAAGCATTTGAAGCTCAATAGTTTGAGAAGAAGAGTAAACATATGTTTACTCTTCTTCTTGACTGAACTCAGAGCTTAATCCACACTACTGTCAACTTATCCTGACACCTATAATAGGACTATTTGTGCGTCTTGAAGTATTGTGTGAAGACAGACTCGGCTTAACACGTGAGTTGCTCGATATCTTGGCCTCAAAAAGCATTGATTTAAGAGGAATCGAAATTGATGTTAAAGGTATTATTTACCTAAACTGCCCTGATATCGATTTTGATGCTTTTAGTGAACTTATGGCTGAAATTCGCCGAATTTCAGGTGTGAAGGATGTACGTAAAATCCAATTTATGCCAAGCGAAAGGCATAACACAGAGCTGATTGCTCTGCTGGCAAACCTACCTGATCCTGTTATTGCGATTGACCTTAAAGGCTCAGTCGATATGGCTAACCACGCTGCATTGAACCTTTTTAATAAGCAAGAAGACGCAGTCATCGGTGAACCGCTAGCGACGTTTGTTCCTAGTTTTAACTTTGCTCGTTGGATCGAAGGCGATGTAACGCGCCATCGTGAAGTTGTCGTGTTGGATGGTTTAGATTTCTCGATTGAGATCCTGCCGATTTACCTTGGTGGTGATGTCAACGAAGCGGTACTGGCAAGCGCAGTAATGACGATTCGTTCTTGTAATCAAGAGATGAACTCGCCAGATTCAATCCCAGAACAGAACAACCTAGGTTTCGAACATTTTGTTGGTGTCTCTAATCGCCATAAAGCCTTGATCAGCCAAGCTAAGAAATTGGCTATGCTGGATCAGCCTCTATTAATTGAAGGCGACACAGGTACAGGCAAAGAGATGTTGGCGAAAGCGTGTCATAACCGTTCAAATCGATCGTCTTTCCCATTCTTGATTCTAAGCTGTGCATCGATGCCTGATGACGTAGCGGAAACGGAATTGTTTGGTCATGCGCCGGGTTCATTCAACCATGAGCAAGGTCATAAAGGTATTTTCGAACAAGCGAATGGCGGTACGGTATTTTTAGATGAAATTGGCGAGATGAGCCCGCATCTTCAAATCAAGCTGCTGCGTTTCCTACAAGATGGTTCATTCCGTCGTGTTGGTGAAGAAGAAGAGATGCACGCGGATGTTCGTATTATTGCATCAACGCGCCACCGTCTTTCTGAATTAGCCGACTCGGGTTCGTTCCGTGAAGATTTGTTCTACCGCTTGAATGTACTGACTCTGTCTATTCCAGCATTGCGTGAACGCTCAAACGACGTAGCGCCACTGTTGGAACTGTTCGTTGCAAAGTACGCGCAGCAGTTAGGTATGTTAAAACCAAAACTGACTCAAGAGTTAGTCGACCAGCTTGGTAATTACCAATGGCCGGGCAACATTCGTCAGTTAGACAACATGGTTCTACGCGCACTAACAGAGTTGGATTCAGACACGCTAACGGTTGAGCAATTCCACTTGCCACAGCTTGAAACAATGACGGCTGGAATGGCGAACCTGAGCTTAGACGGCTCGCTCGATGAGATCATGAAAGACTATGAATCTCAGATTCTAGAGAAGCTTTATCAGTCTTTCCCATCAAGCCGTAAGCTAGCAAAACGTTTGAATGTTTCTCATACCTCAATTGCGAATAAGCTTCGTGATTACGGTATCAGAAAGAACTGATCGAATAAGAACAAGATTATGGAAGATTTGAGTACACCAGAGCGCATTTATAAGCATGATGGTAATCTGATTCTACGCACGGCTGAAATCGATGATGCTGGCATGATCAGCGAGTACTTTCAGGTTAACAGAGAGTATCTGAAACCTTGGGAACCGATTCGCGAAGACGCGTTCTTTGATAGAGCGAGTTGGGCGCAGCGACTGATCAAGTTAAACGAGCTTCATAAAATGGGGCTAGGCTATTACTGTTTACTGATTAATGCTGACTCTAATGAAATGTTAGGCACCATATCGTTCAGTAATTTGTCTCGTTTCCCGTTCTACGCTTGTAATGTCGGTTACTCATTGGCGCAAAGTGCACAGGGCCACGGTTACATGCGCAGAGGTTTGAACATGGCCAAAGACTACATGTTTGATGTGCAGAACATGCACCGCTTAATGGCGGGCTACATGCCTCACAACGAACGCAGTGCTGGCGTATTAGAACATCTTGGTTTTGTCCGAGAAGGTTTTGCTAAAGACTACCTACAGATTAACGGTAAATGGGAAGACCATATACTGACAGCATTAGTTAACCCAAATTGGGAAGATAGACGCGTTATTTAGCGGCAATATTGCTAAGACGTAGTACTAGTTAAAGGCAAATAGCTTTTAAACGTAAACAAAATTTAGACGCAGCGTATATCAAGCTTTGCTAATCGCCGCTGCATCAAAAAGAACAGATAGGCATGGTAAATCCATCAGCCTGAGCAGATATTTGAGGAATTTTGATGTCATACACAACTTTGGACGAATACCAAAGAAAATGGATTTTCACACACCAGTCAATGCCGCTTCCGGCAGAGGACTTGGAAAAGATTAAGCCAATGACACAGGCGAGAGCATCTCAGTTCTGGAAAGAGAACGTGAGCCCTCAAAGCCCAGACGCAGAACGACTGAGCTCGCAAGACTGGCCAAGCAAAGCATCGAACTGGAATGAAGAGATCAGTTGGATGGCGCATTGGGAAGCGGATGAGCCTGAAATGCCAGAAGAGATTCTTAACTTTATTGATTGGCAAGATGACGTAACTGTTTATTTTTGTTACGAAAAGTACAATGTTCTTGAAACCAAATGGGCGATTTTCAAGAAGCATTGGAAGAACTTCTTGTTCTACGATGATGGCCCGATTCTAATCGGTCGTCGTCGTTCAGAAGCCCTTTGGTTTGCTACCAATGGCAAGGTGAAAATTGGTAACCGTGCTTAACCTCGGTGTGATTTAATCGAGCTAGTGCTGGTAATCCGAGCAACAGATAGATAAACAAAAAGCGAGCATCGAGCTCGCTTTTTTTGTGCCTAATGATCTTCGAAGATCATGGGGAAAGACCCACTATTTGAGCCCTAAAGGTGACCATATCCACTCATTTAAAGCGAGTGAATTACGAAATTGAGATCGCTATCTCATTGGGTTAGTTGAAGTTTCATGGGGTTGAGCTATCTTTATATTACTGCCTTAGTGGAGGTGAAGTATTATGATTTGGGATACTCTCGAACGTGTAAATAAACTTCGCAAGGAAGCAATGGAGGATCCAGAGTTTTTGGATTCAGCAAAAATGCATGAGGAATGGCTTTTAAGCGAAACTCATAATCAATCGAACAAAGGAGCAAAAGAGAATAAACCGAAAAAACTATCTGACATTTATGAAAATACGGATTTTCCTATCAACCCAACTGGAACCAAACATTAACAATGATGAACTGCAACACGGCTAAGGCTCTTAACCAAAAAGCTATAAGTCGATTACACATACCAGCCTTAAGCCACCAATAAAAAAGCCACTTTCAACGAATCGAAAGTGGCTTTTTCTTTTCTTGCTAGCTTCTTTACCATTAGCAACGAAAGCTAATCGTTTTCAAACCTAGTTATTGATTAGGCTTAATCCGCTTGGTAACGCATCACCAAACACACGCTTAGATTCACTCTCAGAAAGCTCAGTCACTTCACTCACTAGTGTTAACCATGAGTCAGGTACCTTGCTTTGCTTAAGCTTCTCAATCACTTGATTGCGATAGTCGTCAGAGATATCAAACTGACGGTCACCGGTTTTTCGACAAATCATCACCGCTGCGAAGGCGATCATCTGCTCTTTCTGCCAGTTCTGTTCAAGCAGTTTTGGTAACCACTGTTCAGCTTGCTCTCTAGGAATTACGCTGTGTTGGCTGCCATACAAAGGCGTTCTTGATGCTAATCGTCCTAGCGCCCACCAGTGAGCCTGTTCAAATTGGTTATGGTTGATCGCTTTGCTTAAGAACCAACTTGCCAGCAGCACTTTGTCTTCAACCTCAAGTTGCTCAAGTGACGCCGCTAAACGGACCATGGCTTCATAACCATTATCTTGCGCATCTTTGGCTGTCTTAGGGTTCTTCATTGCACCTGGGTGAAGGTATTTAGCGATGTCAGCCAAGATACTCTCTTGCTGCTCTTGGTTTAGCCCACCAGCGACACGACGCCAGAATACCCACCAGTCTGTCCAGCCTTGGTGGTTCTTGAACTGAATGTTCTGTTGGTAAAGGCCCCAAATCTGTTCGATACGCCATGAGTCAGTCGGATCGCCAAAGCCAGGACGTAGCGAGTATCCCGCCAAACGTAGCCAGTTCTTCTCGTGTGCTTCTGAGCGGCGACGACGTTTACGACCTAATGAGAAGGTATCAAATAGATGACGAAGGGTCGTGAAGTCCCATTCATCGCGTTTACCTAGTCGCTTCTCAAGATCTTTCGATAGTGTTTTGATCTCTTTCGATTCAGCACTCTTCTTGTTGCCGCTGTACAGGCGAGAAATCAACTCCTTACACTCTTCCAATCTTGGGTGAAGCGCGGAGGTATCAGATTCATCGCCTTGCTTGTTTCTTACTTCAAACTCAAGCAACCAACGCTTAGAGTCATCTTCTATACTCACACACTCCATTTTCAATGTGCCGACTTCGGTTAACTGACAAGCGAGCAGTACTTCAACACGCTCTTTTTGGTTGGCTTGAAGTTCTGCAGTACCTGAGCCTTCCAGCGTAGAAATATACGGTGGGAGAGGGGAGAACAAGTCGGCATCCACATTGACCATCACACCGTTTTGAATGGCGGTGTCATGAGCAATTTGATCGTGTGTTGAAGTCAGAAGATTAAATCGTACTGGCTCACCTAAAGTCAGCGAGAAACGACGGCTGTTCAAGCGTATCTCTTGGCCTTCTTCGGTTCCTTTGGCAAGCAGACAAAGCGCTTTACCCATCTTGTTTTTCTCTTGCAGATGCAAGAAGTAAGAACGGGCAGCACCGCCACCGATTTTCAGCTGTGCACCGCGGCGTGCTTTACCAAAGGCAACCGCGCCAAGGGCAACAGACCAATCTGGATGAGGGTTATCAAGCACTGTGATAGGAGAACCGTTCCAGTTGCCCAGTAGCTGAGTAATTCGCTCTGTTACCAGTTCACTGTTAAACACACCACCATTGAGCAGCACGCCAACTGGAATTGCAGGTTTGGTGTCATCGAACTCAATAGAGTCTGAGTTTTCCAATGCGGCTTTAGACACTTGTTGGTGCGTTGCTAGGAATTCTGCAACGTGCTTACTCACCGCAGGGTCAGCCACGTAAGGCAGACCAAACTCAACCACAGCACTGCGGCGTTTGTCGGGTGTTTCAGTAAACTCAGAAAGCGGGAAGAAACCTTCCAATGCGATTTGATGGACTTCTTGTTTAGTTAAACCAATACTCTTAGTACCGCCAAGCAGTTTTGAACCGCTGCCCAGCATGGTGATCTTTACATCATCGGGCGCATTGGCAGAAAGCAGGCTCTCTTTTGCGGCGCGAGTCTGTTGAATCAGTTTGGTTAGGCTAGAGGCATTCAGCTTTTTGTTTTGATTGAAGCGTTGCTCTGCAAGGTGGGCAAGGGCTAAATCGAGGTTATCACCACCAAGCATCAAGTGTTCACCAACACCAATACGGTCGAGTGCGAGCTCGTTATTACCGTCGCTGTTCGCATCGAATTTGGCTTCAATTAAGCTTAAATCGGTGGTACCACCTCCAACATCACACACTAGAATCAGTGGGATTTGTTGAAGTTCATCTGCTGCGGTTTGTTGGTGACGGGCATACCAGTCATAACAAACGGCTTGCGGCTCTTCGAGTAATAGAATCTTACCTAAGCCCGCCAGTTCTGCGGCTTCGAGTGTTAGCTTGCGTGCTGTCTCATCGAAGGAAGCAGGAACGGTAACCACAACATCTTGGTCTTCAAGCTTGTTGCTCGGGTTACGGTAGTTCCATGCTTGGCGAATGTGGTTGAGGTAGCTTGCACTCGCCACAACTGGCGAGACTTTATCGACATCTGCTGCGCCTGCCCAAGGCAGAATGTCGGAGTTACGATCCACCGCTTGGTGTGACAGCCAACTCTTAGCACTCGATACTTGGCGGCCTTCAACCTTAGCGCCTAATTCACGTGCCCATTCACCGACGATAACGTTCTTAATATCGCCTTCAACGGGGCTTGGTTCCCACGGCATTGTCAGGTCAGAAGGGGATATTTGACCTTGTGCTGGGTGGTAACGAAAGGATGGGAGTAAGGGCTTGCGAACCACTTCACCGGGGCCGATGAGTTGGTCAATATCGAAAAGAGAAACGGGAGCATGTTGTAGGTCGTCGTTGATTTCACAGTAAGCGACAACCGTATTGGTTGTACCTAAGTCAATGCCGACTAAAAAACGAGGAGTTGCCATACAAAACCTTATTCTTCCAGAGTGATGACCAGTTTTTTGATAGCTTTGGTCTTATTGTTGTTATTCGTAAACGTCATTCCTGAGAAACAGGCAGGACTAGATTGAGAAATGCATTGATAAAGTAACGGCACCCGCTAAGGTGCCGTTGATTCATTATGCTTGTTCGTTTGAGTCGTTATTTGAGTCTTCACGAACGTCGAACTCAACGTGCCACTTCTGACCGTTGTCAGTGGCAATCGCTTCAAGATATAAGGTACCTAGCTCAGTAACGCGAGAAGCCAGAGTAACTGGAACCACTTCACCTTCGCGACGGCCTTCAGAAACAGGTAGCGTCACTTGGATTTCAGGAAGCTCATCAAGCTCTTCAGGCGCCCAGTGATCAAGGTGCGTACCCGCTTCATCTTCACGACGAATGGTTGAACCGAAGAACTGGAAGTGTACTGGCTGACCAATCACTAGACCGAATTCTTGGCTAGGTACTTGTACGCTTGAACCTTCTTCCATACCAAATGGTGCAACACACAAAGCTTCCATCGGAGGAGCCATACCTGGGATAGCTGGCATCGCGCTTTCAATTCCTACGTAGTAAGAAGAAGCGATACCACCGCGGATACGAACGCCTTGGCCACGACGAACTGCGCCGTAGTATGAAGCGCCACTTGCAACCGCTAGGTCTAAATCTAAACCTGAAAGCTGTTTTGCGAACTCTTCGTCAGCATTGATCAACCATTCGTTGATCGTATCTGAAAGACGATCAGCAAGTAGGTTCGATTTTAGAACACCACCATTGAACAGGATTGCTGTTGGCTTGATGAAGTCTGCCGCTGGCGCTTCTGACCCTTGCGTACCGGGCATACCGGGCATGTTTGCAAACGGGTTGAAATCTTGCTGAGCCGTTTCGCTATTTCCAGAAAGCGCGTTCGCTTGCTTAGAAAGGAATGCGGCAATGTGACGAGTAATACCTGCGTCTTGAGCGTAAGGCAGACCCATTTGAGTCAGTGCGCCACGCGTCTTTTGTACAGGGTGCTCAGTTACAGCAACTTTAGGGAAGAAGCCGTCCACTAATGTTTGTTGAACTTCTTGCTGAGTCAGTTCTGTTTTCAGTGTTGCGCCAAGCAGTTTAGAACCACGGCTTGGAACAACGATAGGCACAGATTGCAGTTCAGCATCGTTAAGCAGTGCTTCTTTCGCATCACGACATGCGTGAGTCATTGCTTGAACCTGCCAAGGAGCCAGTTCTTTGCCTTCTTGCGCCAGTTTCATCTTCAAGCGGTAAGCCAGTGCTAAGTCCATGTTGTCGCCGCCAAGTAGGATATGTTCACCTACTGCGATACGGTTCAGGCTTAGGTTGCCGTCATCTTGTGTTACTTCAACTAACGAAAGGTCGGTTGTACCACCACCGATATCGACAACAAGAACGATGTCACCAACGTTAACTTCATCACGCCATGTGTCGTTGCTGTTATCAATCCAGCTGTACAGAGCCGCTTGTGGCTCTTCAAGAAGCGTTAGGTGAGCGAAACCAACATTACGTGCAGCTTCTGCTGTTAGGTCACGAGCCGCAGGATCAAACGAAGCTGGAACCGTGATCGTTACATCTTGGTCTGCCAGTTTGTGTTCTGGGTTTGCGTGGTTCCATGCGTCTTTAAGATGCTCAAGGTACAATTCAGTTGTCTTAAGCGGAGATACTTTTTCAACTTCTTCAGGGCTGCCTGCAGGAAGGAAAGCATCGCGACGGTTAACACCACCGTGGCATAACCAAGATTTTGCACTTGCTACCAAACGGATAGGGGTTTTAGAACCAAGGTTACGAGCAATTGCACCCACTAGCGCTTTTGGCTCTGAAGACCAAGGAAGAACGCGAGAGCCCGCATTCATTTCATGTTCGTGCGGTTGGTATAGGAACGAGCCAAGTTGGCTGCGAGTTTCTACTGTACCTGGCGCCGTCAGTTGAGGGATTTGCATCACCTCAACGCGAGCGTCTTCATTGCTTGTGTCTATGTAAGACAAAACGCAATGTGTAGTACCTAAATCGATACCAACACTGAACTTGGGTACCTGGTTTTGCTCTTGAGAAGATGGCTCTTGAGCTGAATGACTTTGGTGTTCCATTATAGCTCCACCTCTGCCGGTGCAATTACAGATGCATCGTAGTTTTCAGCAAGCTTAGGCAGGTTCATGTCAGTTGCTTTCCAACCTTTGTGAACCAGTGTGCCGTTGAATGGTGCATTGCCCGTTACGTTGCCAGTTAGGCGAATTTCTTGAGGGTTGAAACCTTCAGCGATAGTGATACGTGTTTCTTCATCTTCAGTGCGGATGTGAGACAGCGTTACGTAATCAGCCAATACTTTTTGACCGCCAGTGTGAATAACACGAGCTGCTGCGCCAACTTCTTCATCAGAGAATGACGTTAGGTCTTCTTTTAAGAAGTCGATAAGGCGCGCTTCTTGCTGCATGATAGACAGTAGCTGCATTGCAGAGTCTGTTGGTGCTGTAGCAAGCTTAGATTCAACTTCTACTACTTTTTCGATCACACGTTCAACTTCTACTACTTTCTCTACTTCGACAATTTTCTCAACTGGCTTTTCAACTTCAACGACCTTTTCTACTGGTTTTTCTACGACTTTCTCAACCACTTTGGTTTTACGAGAAACGGCAATTAACAGTAGTAAAACGCTTGATGCAGTTAGGCCTGCGTGAAGCATATCAAACGTTTGTGGGATTAGGTTCAAATCAACGATCATAGTGATTTCTCTTTAAAATTGATTTAACGGTATATTCGTCGGTTTAAAGGAATATACAGGTTGGAAAGAAACTCAGTGGCATAAGGCCGAAATGGTCACTTTCAAGCTATAAATATGGGTGGATACTAGCATATTCAAGGCTTAAGGGCTTTATTTAATGTTTTCAATAAACTGGCTTTTTGGTGAGTTAGCTTGAAAGTTAATCGAGATTTGTTGGTTTATTAGCCGTAAATGTCCATGGGTTGTAAATAGTGTTAGTTTTATCCCATTGTGAGAGTCAAAGATAAATAGAGCCTAGCATTCCGGCAGTGTATACTTTCGACTCAAAATAACATCATATGGGAAGCTGTATGCCCCACACTACCGACCCTATAACAGGGTTGAAGAAACGAACTTTGCCGTTAGTTGTCTTTTTTGCCACATTTTTGATGACGGTGTTGTGTTTTGTTTTGGTTGCGGCGAATCAAAATAGGTCTTTGAATGAGAATCTGGATAGCTTTGCTCAGCATCAAACGCTCAGTTTAAAAGCGTTTATTGATAACGATGTCGCTTATATCGGTTCCGGTGCAAATTTTTTCTATTCTAATGATGTCGATAGTCGGGATCGATTTGATCGTTTTGCTCAGCAAACGATTAACGGTTCGAAAAGCCTGATCGGATTGCAGTGGATGCAAAAAGTAGCGGTAGAAGATATCGCCGAGCATACCGCCAAAATGAAAGCTCAATACCCATCCTATAGAATGTTTACTATCCCTAAACATGGGCCAAAAACTTATGGTTATGTCTTGGATGGCGAGCCCGTATTTATCGCGACAGATATTTATCCGAATGATCCAGTGAACAACGGTGTTTTGGGTTTTTACTCTTCTCGTGAGCGGTTTAACCTGGTCATTGATAACATTAAAAAAACACGTGAAGCGAATATTTCAGACAAAGTTCGTCTGTTGCAAGACGGTTTAGACAGCAACACACCTAAGAGCGGAATGTTGGTGTATCACCCTGTCTTTGAGGGAGAGAGTGACAACTTACTCGGCGTTGTAATTGGTGTTGTTCGTACCACATATTATTTTGAGAAACTTCTGGCATCTACTGTCGGCGATATGGACGTTTATGTGCGTGTTACCGATAGCGGTTTTGAAGCTGAAGATGCCCCGATAATGTTCGAAACCAATGGTTATGAAGCGGTAACTGGGCAGCACATTACAAAGACGATTACATTAACTAACCGTGAATGGATTATCGACTTCAAGATAGATGCATGTATTTCATTTAATGGTTACTTAGTGTTGGCGGGAATCGGCATAGTTGGTACCACTATCTCATTGCTGCTTGCTTATATTGTGAACCTGCAAATTAGAGAGAAAGAGCGCTTATATCGAATGATTGATGAAAGAACAGAAGAACTTCGCTTTCTTGCCAATCATGACAGTTTAACGGAAATTTATAATCGCCGAGCTTTTAATAAGATGCTTGGTCAATCGATACAAAGCGATAAGCCGTTTAGCTTAATAGTGTTTGATGTTGATAAGTTTAAAGAGATCAATGATAAGTTTGGGCACCCAGCCGGTGATGCGTTACTTATCCATGTGATTAAGGTTATCTCAGTGAGCTTGAAGTCTGGAGATAACCTATTCCGGATGGGAGGGGATGAGTTCGGTATCATTTCGAGCATCACTGAACATGACTCATTGTCTCGCTATTTAGAATGTATTTTAGATACGGTGAGTGAGTCTCATTGCGAGCATTCTGGCCAGCTATTGAGTTGCACTCTAAGCATCGGGGCTACCATCCGCACTAATGAAGACATTGAAGCGCTCCTTCAAAAAACTGACAGCATGTTATACCTAAGTAAGTCAAATGGCCGAAATCGAGTCACAATTGCAGGCTAAATGAGCACTTGATGCAACTGGGGTCGAGTTCTTTATTAGGCTCATGTACAATTTCACGAAATTTTTGACGAGAGAATTAGGCGACGTATGAATCACAATCGAGTGGTGTGTTTCGATTTGGAAATGTGCTGTTGGAGCGAAGACGGTGTAGGAACAACAGGGGAGATCATTGAAATTGGTCTTGCTGAGATCGATCTTGTATCTGGAACCATCGTGAAGCGCGCGCAATATTACGTTAAGCCCGAAAAAGACGAAGTCTCTCTATTTTGCGCCGAGTTAACGGGCATTACCCCTCGTAAAATCGAAAAGCAGGGTCGCCCATTAGAGTCTGTTATCAAGTCGATGATTAAGAACTTCGGTGGCCCAAAGAAAATCTATGCAGCGTGGGGACGCGACGATCTTATCTTACACAAAGAGTGTATTGAGAAAGGCATTGAACCTCCGTTTAGCGAGTTCTTAAACATCGCAACGCTTTACCGTGTTCAGAATCGCTTGAAAGACAAACGCATTGGTCACCGCGCTGCTCAAGAAGCCAAAAATATTGAGTGGGAAGGTCGTCAGCACTCGGGTTATGTCGATGCTTATAATCTTGCGAAACTCACATTAACTATGTTGTAGCTAAATTTTTAGCTCCTCTCAGCCCTGTTTAGTCAGCTTTCAGTTTACCGATTCAAAAAAGCGACCGGTTTCTTAACCCGTCGCTTTTATTTATTTCAGTTTCCAATTCATTATTTCAGGCACTAATTTTCGCCTAAAACACTTAACTTACTCTTGATGAAGTCACAGTGGTCGACGTAGAGCAGTTCTGCTGTTTTACGGATCACAGAATCTTCGATAGGGTCAATTTCCCCGTCGGCATGCGCTACTTCCCACATCGCTTTGATTAAGTCGATTCGCACTGGCTGAGATAGGTCTCTGAGTTGCGATGTAAAGTCATACAGCGATACTGATTGCTCTACTTTCGGCTCTGCTTGCGCGAGCAGTACCTTTGCTTGTTCTTCATCTAAATCCAGCAAACGCTGCAGAAGCTGTAGCTTAGCGACTCTTTCTGATTCATTGATCTGATGGTCGGCACCCGCGACTTCACACAACAAACTCGCGATGGCGATATTAGGTGATGTGCCTTGGTTTTTGCTTAGGTCCTGGCCTTCAATCAATTGTTTAAACATTGATGTGAGAGAATTGAACATAACGAGCTCCAGTTAAAATTTGTATCGAGTTCCGTAACGCTGATAGCTATCAACTATAACCATAACCATAACCATAACCATAACCATAAGCATAAGCATAACTATTGGGTCTACAGAGTGTGATCGCAAGCGTCTTTACTAAAAACTGACATTACGGATACGCGAGCGATAAGGAGCATTTTATCAATCGGGCTCTGGGAAACGGGTAATTTTACCGTCGCCACTGAGTGTCGTGATCGATTGCGGTTTCCCATCAGTGTCTAGCCTCAATTCTCCAATCGCACTGCGGTTTGAAAGGCGATAGAAGGTCTGATTGTCAGGGCTTCGCTTTTCGATCTTCAAGCGTTTACGCTTAGTGAAGTAGTTCAAAACTGAGCGAGGGCTGTATAACAGGCGGTCCCATACATCGCAGAATTTAAGCAGCGGAGCAGGGAACTGATTTTTAATACCACTGCAGGTGATTTGATAGATGTTCGGGCTGTTGCGACGATACCTAAGCTTGATGTCATAAGCGAAGGAGTAGTGAACATCGCCAGAAAGTACCACGAAGTTGGTCGGTGTTTTGGTATGGGTAAAGATGCTAATCAGCGTATTAGCACTGCCCGGATGTGCCATCCAGTTTTCAGCGTCAATCACTAATGGCTTGCCGATTGTGGTCGCCATCTTTTGCAGTGTTTCAATAAACTTCACGCCAAACATCGGTGCAGCAGAAACGATCACCACTTTATCTTGATTCATTAACTGATGTTGAAACTCAATCAAGGCTTCCCAGTCCATTAAACCTGAAGGCTTGTTCATGCGTGACTCTGAACGCCAACGACGCGTACGAGTATCCAACACAATGACTTTGGGTGAGGTATCTATTGTGTAATGCCACTCTTCAAAGCGACTCAGCATCTCAATAAAGGCTTGATGCTTGTCTGGCTCGATGTTGCCAATAGAGTGAGTAGTCGCTGCATTGCCGGCTTCATTATGAGTTTGTTTACTAATGCGCGGTTGTTTAGTAATGAGCGGTTGAGCGACAAAAAGCTGTTTTGCTTGCTCGATAAACGTTTCATCGAAGCTCTCCGGTTTGTTACCCCAACCTTGACACATCCAGTAAGCCGCAAGGCCGTTACCAATGACTTGGGTCGCGAACTGGTTTTGGTCGACGGCATGCTCCCAACCCACGGTAAGGTTCCAATCATCCGTCACATCGTGATCATCGAAGATCATGTACGTTGGAATATGCGCGAACAGACGTTGCACTTGCGGTAAGCCAGCAATGAAATCATCCATGATGACGCTTTCATCACGCCATTGTTGCTGCTCAGTCGGTGTTAATTGGCGTCCACCTTGAGTGAAGTTATTCTCAATTAAACGCTCTCGATTGACGCATTGCCACAGTGTCGGAGACCAAACCAATAAGTACATCGCGATAAACTCAGACAGCGTGACCAAGTGGTTTTCACAAGCGGTAGAGCTAAAAATCGGCACGCCACGGTTCGGGAATAACTTATCGATCATCGATTCTGAAGCTGTGTGGTGCGGCAAATAGTGATGACGCTGGTATAAGTGGTATTCACTGTTATACAGAGCGTCACTGTTGTTGATTTGTTTAATTTGCGAGTCAGTCGGTAAGCTTTCGCCTACAAGGCCAAGCAGGTGAATCACTTGTTGAATAGCATCAAGTGTTGGGCCTGCCACATGGTCGGCGTAGATCTGATCGCCGCTCATCATCAGCATGTCGGGTCTTTCAGCGACGGTTTGATCGGCCATCTTGTTATCGACTGCAACTAGGCTGTCTTTGCTTGGATGATGCGGGTTGCGGCACGAGCCATGAAGAATGTAATCAGCTGAGGTCGATATCTTAAACTCAACGCGAGATTTACCGTTGTAAACAAGGTGAGGGGCGAGCTCTTTTAGTGAACCTGACTCTGTGTGAATGTCATATTCAAGCAGCGTATTAGTCGGAAACTCACCTTGTAAGCGAATTAGCGTTATCCACGCATGTGTACCGATTTGAATCGAATCATGTTCTTCAAGCGATGAGGTATAAAACGGCTGGTCTTGTGCTGCTTCAGAATCGTCTATTTCTTGAGTATGAAGCTCGGCTCTGCCTGTAAGAGGCGAGCTGGTGGCTAACCAAAGTACCACTTCAGTCGCGGTGGTTTTTCTTAAAATGGGTCCGGCGAGTAACAGGGGAAGAGATGATGTCGTAGAGGGTTTCAATACGGTACCTAAAATCGTTGGTGGCTAGTCGTCGTGGTGTTCTTTTGTTTCGATCTTATTTGTGTCTGGCTTTGTGGTTTCAAGCGTTGATGCTTCAAGTTCTACTGAGTCAGATTCTGTTGTTTTAAACTCTGCAATCTCAGGCTCTGCCATTTCAGATTCTGTTGATTCAAGAACTTCGATAACTTCTGAGCTAGAAAGTTCATGGCCCATTAGAAATATTGCCAATAGGGCATCGGCTTTGGTCTTGGTATCGGAAGGCTCGTCTAATAACAGTTCGAGCTTTTCTCGAATCATAGCAATCTCGTGCTCAACAAAGCCACGGCCTTCTTCATCCCCTTGATTGTCTTCAGGGGCATTATCGAATTCAAGAAATAGCATGTCACCGTCTAGGTTGGTATCCACCAAACGCTCAGGCAACCACGCCTCACCCATAACAATATCTGGATCGGAATCTTTGGGTAAGTGATCTATAATGTTTTGTAATTCGGAGACTTTCACAATACTTTCATTTAACCGAGAATATTCTACATTGTAACGGTCAATGCCGAGCAAACCTAAAAATAGTTAGCCGTCATGGTTAATAAATGTCTAATCAGTAAAACAATATTTTTTTCAAAGAGTAATTACACAAGAATGAAGCTCAAATATTTACCGACTCTTCCTTCATCTGGATTGGTTTTACTAGGTAGCGCTTTCCTAAGTGGCATTTTCGTAAGTGCTAATGCGTGGGCCGCTGAAGAGCAAGAGTGGGGCATCGCTGCAATGTTCCGTACAGCAAGCATCCCTTATGACACGTCTGGTGGCGACCAATCGGTTAGCTCATTCGTACCGATGCTGTTTTTCAAGAACGATTATGTGTTTATTGACGGTACTGAGATGGGGGCATACCTCTATCAAACTGACGATGAGAAGTGGTCTTTCAATGCTATCTCTCGCATGCGCTTTATTGATATTCCTGCATCTGAGCAGAACGCGATTGAAGGTGATACGGCGGACTTTGGTGCTCAACTGACCTACCAACTTGATGATTCTTGGTCTGTCGAGACGGAGTTAATGAGCGACAGTGAATACAACTTCCACGGTAACTTACGAGCTAAAGCCAAGTATGAAACTGGAGATTGGGAGTTTTACCCGAGCGCGACGCTGCGTTATAAAAGTGCTGATTTCAACAGTGAGTATTACTCCGCATCTAATGAAACCATTGGTGCTGGTGTTGACTTAAATGTTGGTGTTGAAACGCGTTACCATGTGGTTTCTAACTTGTACTTATTGGGTTCAACCAGTGTGACTCGATTGGACGATAACGCTTACGATTCTTCGATTGTTGAAGACCGTTATCAGGGGGAATTGTACCTTGGCTTTGGTTTCTTTAACGACAAAGAGAAAGCGCCAAAACCTAAACTGAGCAATGCGCCGTACTTACGTGTCGCACACGGCTGGGGAACGCCATCCAATATTGGCGACATCATGAAGTTCAATCGAGAGAAAGACGAATACAACAACCAGTTGACCTCGTTCTTCTATGGACACCCGTTAACCGATGAGATCTTCGGTTTGCCACTGGATATCTATTTAACCCCAGGTATTGCGCACCACTGGAGCTCAGACGTTCAATCAAGCAGCACCGAATACATTATCGCAATCAAGGCGTACTACACTTTTGATTGGCCAACTCAGTGGCGTGTTGGTGTGGCAGAAGGTATGTCTTACATCGATTCGATTACCTATATCGAAGGCTCTGAGATGGACCGTAAAGGTTACACCGCAAGCCATCTATTGAACTACTTAGACTTCTCATTCGATGTCAACGTTGGCGACTTGATTGGTAAGAATGACTTGAACAACTTATGGTTCGGTTATTCATTGCATCACCGTTCTGCAATCTTTGAAAAATCCTCTCAGTATGGTCGTATCAAAGGCGGTAGTAACTACAACACGGTTTACTTCCAATATGAGTTTTAAGCGCAGTTTTTAACGTTAGCTTTAAACCAGAGTTGACTAAGTACGAATTACATTTGACCGCGCTTTCATAGCTCCTGCGAGTGTTAGCGAGATTAATCAGCCTGATAGCTAAAGGTTTTCCCTTTGCTGTCAGGCTTTTTTGTTTGAGACTTGTGATATAATCGCGCGAGTTTAATAAGTACAAGAATAGGACACGCTTTGACTTCGTCTCCGGAAAAAGCAGATAACAACAAGAATGCAGCACAGCCAAGTTCTTCACAGAGCAAAGCGAAACCAAACCAAGCTGCATCGAAAAAATCTGCTGAACAATCAGCGAAAAACAACAAATCATCTCAGAATAGCCCAGCCTCTCTTCGTAAAGCGCTCAACGAATGTATGATACGCGATCGCTTCCGTTTGAGTAAGCGAATTGCTGGTGCGAGCAAAATTAAGAACGAACAAGCTAAGCACGCTGTCTTTGATGAGATTGCGTTAGACATTGCTAAGTCGATGATGACGGCAACTCAGCGTGCGGCACAGAAACCAACGATTGAATACCCAGAAATTCTCCCGGTTAGCCAAAAGCGCGAAGACATCGCGAAAGCCATCGCTGAAAACCAAGTGGTTATCGTGGCGGGTGAAACGGGTTCGGGTAAAACCACTCAGCTACCAAAAATCTGTTCTGAGCTTGGCCGCGGCCGCTTTGGCTTAATTGGTCACACTCAGCCCCGTCGTCTTGCGGCGCGTTCGGTTGCGAACCGTATTACTGAAGAGATGGAAACACAGCTGGGTGAGTTCGTTGGTTATAAGGTTCGATTCAACGACCAGATTTCTGACAATACCCAAATCAAACTGATGACCGACGGTATTCTACTGGCGGAGATTCAACACGACCGTTTCTTAAATCAGTACGACACCATCATTATCGATGAAGCGCACGAACGTAGCCTGAACATCGATTTCATCATGGGTTACCTGAAAGAGTTACTGCCAAAGCGTCCTGATCTGAAAGTGATCATCACGTCGGCAACCATCGATCCAGAGCGTTTCTCTAAGCACTTTAACAATGCACCGATCATTGAAGTGTCTGGTCGTACTTACCCAGTTGATACGCGTTACCGCCCATTAGGTGGTGATGAAAGTGATTCAGACCGCGACCAAATCGAAGGCATCTTTGAAGCCGTTGATGAGCTGTGTGATGAAGGCCTTGGCGATATCTTGATCTTCATGAACGGTGAGCGAGAAATTCGTGATACCGCAGATGCATTAAGTAAACGCAACCTTCGTGATACCGAAATTGTCCCGCTTTACGCGCGTCTATCGGCGGGTGAGCAGAACCGTATCTTCCAGTCTCATACTGGTCGACGCATCGTTCTGGCAACCAACGTGGCAGAAACCTCGTTAACCGTTCCGGGCATCAAGTATGTTATCGACCCGGGTACGGCGCGTATTAGCCGCTACAGCTATCGTACTAAAGTACAACGTCTACCGATTGAGCCAGTGTCTCAAGCGAGTGCAAACCAGCGTAAAGGTCGTTGTGGTCGTGTTGCAGAAGGTATCTGTATTCGTTTGTACTCTGAGGAAGATTTCGAGTCACGCCCAGAGTTTACTGACCCAGAGATTCTTCGTACTAACCTAGCATCGGTTATCCTTCAGATGACAGCGCTAGGCCTAGGCGATATTCAAGCGTTCCCATTTGTTGAAGCGCCCGATAAGCGCAACATTCAAGACGGTGTAAGGCTGCTTGAAGAGCTTGGTGCGATCGCCACCGTTGAACCGTCAGCGAACAAAAACAAGAACCACGGCGACGACAAGAAGAAGCTAACCGCGATTGGTCGTAAGCTGGCAAAACTGCCTATCGATCCACGTTTAGCGCGTATGGTAATTGAAGCGCCACGTAACCGATGCCTACACGAAGTGATGGTGATCGCGTCTGCGTTGTCGATTCAAGATCCGCGTGAGCGTCCATCAGATAAGCAACAATCGTCTGATGACAAGCACAAGCGTTTCTTCGATAAAGAGTCTGACTTCATCACGTTTGTGAACTTATGGGATTACATCAAGCAGCAGCAAAAAGCATTGTCGAGTAACCAGTTCCGCAAACAGTGTAAGCAAGATTACCTCAACTATTTACGTATCCGTGAATGGCAAGATGTGTACTTCCAAATTCACCAAGCAATGCGTGAGCTAGATACTAAGTTGAATACAGAACCGGGCAGCTACGATGGCATTCACATGTCACTGCTATCAGGTCTGCTTTCGCACATTGGTATGAAAGACCAAGAGAAGAATGAGTATCAAGGTGCACGTAATGCACGCTTCCACATCTTCCCTGCGTCTGGCCTATTTAAGAAACAGCCTAAGTGGATCATGTCTGCTGAGCTGGTGGAAACCTCAAAACTTTGGGGCCGTGTTATCGCGAAGATTCAACCTGAATGGATTGAACCGCTAGCGAAACACCTGATTAAACGCAGTTACAGCGAACCACATTGGTCGAAGAAGCAAGCGGCAGTAATGGCACACGAAAAAGTGATGCTTTACGGAATCCCAATCATTCCAAAACGCTTAGTTAACTACGGTGCGATTGATGCCACTGTCAGCCGTGAATTGTTTGTACGTAGTGCATTAGTAGAAGGTGAGTGGGAAACCAAACATACGTTCTTCAAACAGAACCGCAAGCTCCTGCAAGAAGTGGAAGAGCTTGAGCATAAATCGCGTCGTCGCGACATCTTGATCGATGATGATGAACTGTTCGACTTCTATGATCAACGTGTTGGCGAAGAGGCAGTGTCAGGCCGTCATTTTGATACATGGTGGAAGAAGACCAGTCAGAAAACCCCTGAGCTGCTTAACTTTGAAAAATCGATGCTGTTCCGCGGTGATGCTAGCCACGTTACCGATCTGGATTACCCGAACTTCTGGCACCAAAACGGTATCAAGCTCAAGCTGAGTTACCAATTTGAGCCGGGCGACGATAACGATGGTGTAACGGTACACATTCCGCTGCCTATCTTGAACCAGATCGACCAGAACGGTTTTGATTGGCAGATCCCGGGTCTACGTCAAGAGCTAGTAATTAGCTTGATTAAGTCGTTACCTAAAACGCTACGCCGTAACTTTGTACCTGCGCCAAACTACGCAGATGCATTCTTGGCACGTGTGACACCGCTTGAAGCACCGTTACTGGATTCTCTTGAGAAAGAGCTACGCCGCATGACGGGTGTGGAAGTGGTACGTGATGACTGGAAGTTAGACCAGATTCCAGAGCACTTAAAGGTAACATTCCGCGCTGTAGATCATCGCAAGCGTAAGCTGAAAGAACAGAAAGATCTGCATGAGTTGAAAGAGAGCCTGAAAGACAAGGTTCAAGAAACGCTTTCTAAAGTGGCAGACGACGATATCGAGCAGCAGAACCTGCACACGTGGAGCTTTGGTGAATTACCAAAAGTCTACCAACAGAAACGTGGTGGCTACGATGTTAAAGCCTTCCCTGCGCTGGTGGATACCAAAGACAGCGTAGAGATCAAACTGTTCGAAACCGAGCAAGAGCAAATCTCGGCAATGAAATCGGGTCAGCGTCGTTTAATCTTGTTGAACGTGCCATCACCGATCAAATACTTGCACTCGAACCTGCCGAACAAATCGAAACTTGGCTTGTACTTCAACCCATACGGACAGGTACTCGATCTTATCGATGACTGTATCGCTTGTGGTATTGATAAGCTGATTGAAGAGAAGGGCGGTTTGGTTTGGGAACCAGAGCAGTTTGAAGCTCTGAAAGAACACGTACGTGCAGAGCTGGGTGATACCGTAGTAGAGATTGCTCAACAGGTTGAAACCATCCTAACCACGGCATTCAGCATCAGTAAAAAGCTGAAAGGACGCGTGGATCTTTCTATGGCATTCGCACTTTCTGACATAAAAGCTCAAGTAGAAGGTTTGATTTTTAAGGGTTTTGCCACAGAATGTGGGTGGAAACGCTTGCCGGATATTCTACGCTATATGAGAGCGATTGAACGCCGCATGGAAAAACTGCCAATTGACCCGAACAAAGATCGTCTTCACATGATCAAAGTTGAGTCAGTAATGAATGATTACAAAGAACTGCTGAATAAAATTCCAAAAGGGATCGCGGTTCCAGAAAATGTAAAAGAGGTGCGTTGGATGATAGAAGAGCTTCGTGTAAGCTTCTTCGCACAGCAGCTCGGTACGCCTTACCCAGTATCAGATAAGCGTGTTAAAAACGCGATTGATGCTTGCTAAAGGAATAAAGCTAGACGCAATGGCAAGGTTTGGGTATAAATCTTGCTTATTGCATTACTAATTGAATAGTTATTACATACAGGGCGACTTGGTGGCAATTTATTACCACTCAAGGCCTGCCACTAGGACGAAAAAGGTCGAATATGAAAAAAACGTTATTGGCACTAGCACTACTAGGTGCATCTTCAACAGCAATGGCTGATTCTTGGTTGTACGGCGGTGTAATGGGTGGTCAAAACTCATTCGCTGGTGAAGATGAAAACGCGGTGGGCATCCACGTAGGTACAGGTATCCTTCCACTAATCGGTGTTGAAGCGGGTTACTGGGATCTAGGTTCTTTCGGCAGCGTTAATTACGGCAACCGCGATCTTAAGAATTTAGACGCAAGCACTGCTTATCTAGCGATTAAACCAAGCATCGATTTTGGTCCTCTTCACGTATACGCGAAGGGTGGTCTTCACTCTTACGAGCTTAAAGCTGATGGCTTCAAGCAAGACGATGTTGATATCATGTACGGTGTAGGCGCTGAATACTTCATCTTTGGTCCACTATCTGTAGGCGCTAGCTACCAAAACTTCAAAATGAAAGATGACGACTCTGGCGTATTCACGCTAAACGCAACTATCCACCTACTGTAATTACTTGCAGTCAGTGACAGACGTACCGTTGGTCACGGATATTTGTAGAGTTCGTAAGAATTCGTAAAAAATGCCAGCTTGATAGCTGGCATTTTTGTATCTGTTAACCGTGTAATCGCTACTCTGTTTTCTTATAACAGATAGCAAGCGGATGGTTATTTTTTACTGTTCAGAATACGCTGAATTCTTGGGTTAATCGCTTTACCGTGTTTACTTTCGTACTCTTCACGTTTTAAATCGTTCAGGTTCTTTACAGAGTTAGCGGCAAGAAGGAATTCTGGTAACTCAGTTTCAAGCATGCCTTTCTCATCTAAACGTTTTGCTTCCAAGTAGTACTTCTTAAACAGACCATCCAGCTTGTTTTCAGCCGTACGCTTCAAGTCATACAGTTTGTTCTGAATCAGCCATTTTTCAATTTTGTTGGCAGCGGTGCGAGACAACACACGGATACGGCTATCCAGCAACTCTTCTTCAGTTAAAGAATCTTTCAGGATCCACAGCTCACCCATTTGCGGCGGCCAGCTGTTGCCAAGCTGAATACGTTCGTGGCAGTGCATTAAAACGCGGTTAAGGCCGTCTGAATCAACAGAGTTGGCAAACTCAATGAACTTACCGCTTGGCTCACTACCGTACTGATATTCCCACTGCGTTTCGTACACGCTCAAGAAAGAGCCGAACACGTGAATACACCAATCGGTTAGTTCCAGCTCTGCAGGATCTTGATCAACAACAGGTACTTGTTGAGACGCACCAGAATCCGCAGCTTGTGCAGCCGCTACTTTCACTTCGGTACTTTGCGCTTCAATCACTTCAGGTACTAATGGACCTGTAGCGTCAGGTACAACAGGTTGAGCTGGCTCAGAAGGTTGGCTTTTTGCCTTTTTGAATGAGCTGCTGCCTGAAGCGTTCAGATGGGCTAAGCTTTTGTCTATACCCATTTCCTTGAGCTTGTCCTGCATTTCCTGAATATTGAGAGGTCTTCTGCTGTTGTTGTCTTTCATTTTGCTTCTCGTTAACTAGCCAGTACTGCAGCTTGGATTCAATCCGAGATAATGGCATTAATTCATTGGCTTTGGCTTTATACCAGAGGACAAATTTCTTCCATACTAAACTATGGTCACCGGTCAAACCGGAGAATTTAAACGCACGTTCTGCCCATGATGGTATCTCTTCTTCGTTGAGATCATGAGTAGAGACGGTGTTGCTGTTCATTGAGCCTCGACCTTGTGGGCGAGGGGCCTGCTGCATGTGTTGCATTGGTGCCGGAGCAGGCTGAAACTTAGGTGCAGGTGCAGGTGCAGGTGCAGGTGCAGGTGCAGGTGCCGTAGAGTAGACCGGAATACTATTGGTCGGTTGAACCTCAACGTGCGCCGCAGTTTGCTCTTGCTCAATGAGCATTTTGAAAACGTGAATCTCTTTTTTATCCCGATAATCTACTTTTACCTTATCGAGAAAACCTTGGTCGACTAAACACTTAAGACAGTCGGCTAAACCAAACGTAGAGAGAGCACAAAGTTGACCTGCTGTTTGTAGGCACACATTGGTGTAGCCGAATTCGTCAGCACCGTCTGCAAGCATCAATAAAACCAGCTTTTCTGCAGGGCTAGAAGTATTCACTTGCCAAGCTAAATAAGAATATTTGGCGCTCAATATCGTGTTCTCAAAAAAGGTAAGTCGTTGTCACTATTGTAAGTCACCCCTTACCGAATTTATAGCAACTTAACAGAAAACGGCATTAGTAAGCCAAATATTGACCATAAGGAGACGTCTGCCCCATAAAGTAAGCCTACAGTCATTCATTCTTGTGGTTTAAGCTAGGAATCATTGGGCATGAATACGCATAGCAGCTTAAAGTGCCTACATTCTTTGTTAGGTTAAGAATGCCCAATTCGCGTCCACATTCTGTTGGTCACAATACAGGTCTTCTTTTAAAGTCTTCTCTTTAGGTCAACTATTGATGATTTTCTTAGCTATATCCCATTTATTCTCTTTCCATTCACAAAATGTATTTAATTTATAAAACCCCTTGATATGATCAATACTTGCGCTATTATGACGATAAGTCAGAAATGACGAAGCGTCACAAAATGGTTAACTACATGAATTTACTATTCGTGTTAATATATTGGATAGGAGTGTTTTAAATACTGGCGAAGCTTAGATAACGGCTAAGCTCATATACGGACTAAAAAATTATGTTTGGCTTTGGTTGTAAAGGCGATAAACAAGGTATCTTTGGTTGCAAAGGCGTGTTGTCTAAAAAGCAGCAGTCTATTGCAGACCGAGAAGTAGAGTTGATGTTGTTAGCAAAAGATCTGGTTCGAGAACAAGGGTTCGGAAACCTCACGATGGACAAGCTAACGGCAGCGAGCTCTTATTCTAAAGGTACGATATACAATCACTTTTGCAGCAAAGAAGACGTCGTTTTAGCGTTATGTATTCACTCTCTCAAGACAGAAGCAATGATGTTTGCTCGCTCTGGAGAGTTTGAAGGCAACACACGTGAAAAGATCGTCGCATTGCACGTTGCTTACCGAATCTATGCTCGCATGGAACCGGTACTATCAACCTGTGCGATCATGGCTAAAAGCCCGTGGGTACTAGAGAAAGCGTCTAGTGCACGCGTCGCCGAGATGAATGAACTGGAAGAGTTGGTGATTGAACAATGCGACTCTATGGTTAACCAAGCGGTAGAAGCGGGTGACCTAAAGTTCTCTTCTGGCGTTGGCTCAGATGCCATCGTTTTTGCTAACTGGTCAATCGCATTTGGTTCAAATGCCTTGTCACAGAACGCATCAAACAGTCATTGTATTAAGCGGTTACAAGACCCGTATTCAGTATTACACAACGCGAACATGATTCTAGACGGCCTAAATTGGCAGCCCCTTTCTAGTGACTGGGATTACCGTAAAACTTGGCGTCGTGTAGAACAAGAACTGTTCAGTGAAGAGATCGCTTACTTAGAGTCTTTAGGTCGATAGCTTCCGTTAAGCCCACACATGTGGGTTTATTAATAACCATTTTTGACGATTCGTCACAAACTTGAGACTGACCGACTGTGGTTGCTGTTTTCTTGAGTGTTTGACTAAGTATTGTGTCTTTTGTCAGCTTCGGCTGGCTTTTTATGACACAAATATGACGAATCGTCACAAATGGAGACTGTGATGAAACATGACAGCCAGAAGCCCACGTTCGATCAGCAAAACCGAGATAACCCTAATGCCGATAGCGCAAACACAGATCTAAACAGTTGGCACTCAATACCGACCAAGCGTTCGTTTATCGTTCTGCTGGTGGTGTTTTCAATCATCATTCTCTCTGCATTAGGGGCTAAGAACCTCTACTTTAGAGGGGACTACAACATCTTCTTCGAAGGCACCAACAAGCAGTTGATGGCGTTCGATGAAATCCAAACCACCTTTGCAAAAACCGACAACCTTGCGATTGTTGTCGCACCTGAAGATGGCAATGTCTTCACCCCTGAAACTCTCACCCTGATTCAAAATCTCACGGTTGATGCGTGGCAGATCCCGTATTCAAGCCGTGTCGATTCCCTTGCTAATTATCAGCACACCGAAGCCATTGAAGATGATCTTTTGGTAGAAGACTTGCTGTATGAAGAGTACGAACACACACCAGAACGCATCGCCAAAGTAAAACAGATCGCCCTTAACGAGCCGTTGCTTAAGAATGCCTTGGTGTCGGCCTCTGGCGATGTGACGATTGTGAACGTCACCGTGCAACTGCCAGAAGTGGACAAAACCGCAGAAGTGCAAGAGGTGATTGCGGCAATCAATACCATGATCGGCAAGTACCAAGCTCAGTATCCTAATGTCGAATTCCATAAAGCGGGCATCATAGCCATGAACAACGCGTTTATGACTTCGGCTCAAGAAGACAGCTCAACGCTCGTTCCCTTAATGCTGTTGGTGGTACTGGTGTTCCTGACCTTTATGCTGCGCTCGTTCTTTAGTGTGGTGGCGACGCTCATTGTGATCATCTCTTCGATTGTTGCCACCATGGGATTGTCTGGTTGGGCAGGGATGTTCTTGAGTACCGCAACCGTGAATGTGCCAACCTTGGTTTTAACTTTGGCGGTGGCTGATTGTGTTCACGTGATTGTGACCATGAGACAAGCGATGCAGCGCGGTATGGAGAAAGCACAAGCCATTCAATACAGCATCAAGCTCAATGCGATGCCGATTCTGATCACCTCGGTGACCACTGCGATTGGTTTCCTGATGATGAACATGTCGGACTCACCAGTGCTGCGTGATTTCGGTAACTTATCGGCACTGGGTGTACTTATTGCGTGCTTCTTGTCTGTGACTATGTTGCCAGCGTTGCTAAAACTGCTGCCAGTCAAACGTCTACCTGCCAACCCTAAGGCGGCAGACAAAGTCACCTTCATGGATAAGCTGGGCGATTTTGTCGTAACTAACCGTAAAGCACTGCTGCCGATTTCTACGCTAGTGATTGTTGGCGCTGCCGCGTTAATTCCGCTCAACAAAGTCAACGATGAATCGGTGAAGTATTTCGATACCTCAAGTGAATTCAGACAAGCGGCTGACTTCATGGAAGAGACCGTAAGCGGCATGACAACCCTCAGTATCGCAGTGAAAACTAACGAGTCTCAAGCGATTGCTGATCCAGTGTTCTTGCAAGCAATTGGTGACTTTACTAAGTGGCTACGCGTTCAACCAGAAACTGACCATGTGGCAACGCTTTCTGATGTTTATATGCGTTTGAACAAGAATATGCATGCCGACGACGACAGCTACTACAAGCTACCGCTGAACCGTGAACTTGCCGCGCAATATCTGCTGCTTTACGAAATGTCTCTGCCGTACGGCTTGGACTTGAACAACCAGATCAACGTCGATAAATCATCGATCAAAATGGTACTCACCGTCGATAACCTTGGCAGCGTTGAGCTAGTCGAACTCGAAGAGCGCATTTACTCATGGTTTGCAGCCAATGCACCGCAATATGAAGTGGTGGCTTCGAGCCCGTCACTGATGTTTGCTCATATTGGCGAAACCAACATGGCGAGCATGCTATCAACTTTGCCTATCACCCTAGTGCTTATCTCTGGCTTGATGATCTTTGCATTGCGCTCGGTTCGCTTAGGCATCATCAGCCTAGTGCCCAACATTGCGCCTGCGATCATTGGCTTTGGTTTATGGGCGCTTATCTCAGGTGAAATCAACCTCGGTTTGTCAGTCGTGGTCACGCTCACGTTGGGTATCGTCGTCGATGATGCGGTTCACTTCTTGAGTAAATACCAACGCGCAAGAATGGAAGGGCAATCAGCGGAGGAAGCGGTTCGTTACGCCTTCCACACCGTAGGTCGCGCTTTGTGGATCACCACTGTTGTGCTAGTGGCCGGTTTCTCTGTACTGGCGATGTCGAGCTTCAGACTCAACTCCGACATGGGCTTACTCAGCGCGATTGTGATTTTCATTGCGCTGGTGGTCGATTTCATCTTGCTACCAAGCTTACTGATGATCTTCGACAAACAGACCCACTATTCAGCTAAAACTCAGCACGAATCAAAGCCAGATACCAAGTCGCAGCCTAGATCGACAGCCGAACTGACTACTTCGACCAAATAAGGAAACGTCGGCCTGCTGCGGTGGGCTGACTCAAGGAGATATTTATGAAAAGCGTTAAACAAACATTCGCTACTACATTACTTACTGTTAGCTCGTTGGCACTGAGCACATTCGCCGCTTTCCCAGCATTAGCAGACCCAGCGAAAGGCTTAGAAATTGCCGAACAACGCAAAGCCGTCGATATGGGGTGGGGCGATTCTGTCGCGACCATGGAGATGCTACTTCGCAACAAACAGGGCGAAAGCAGTACACGTCTGATGCGATTGAAATCATTAGAAGTCGATAACGATGGCGACAAAGGCTTAACCATTTTTGATGAACCACGCGACGTAAAAGGCACGGCTTTCCTAAACCATTCGCACATCACCAAATCCGATGACCAGTGGTTGTATCTTCCTGCACTCAAGCGTGTAAAACGCATCTCTTCACGCAACAAATCTGGCCCGTTTATGGGCAGTGAATTTGCGTATGAGGACTTAAGCTCGTTTGAACTTGAAAAGTACACCTTCAACTACATTGAAGACGCGAAACTGGAAGGCGTAGACACCTTTGTTTTAGAGCAAGTACCGACCGATAAAAACTCAGGCTACACCATGCAAAAGGTATGGCTAGACCAACAGCACTACCGCCCAATGAAAGTCGAGTTTTACGACCGCAAAGGCGCACTGCTTAAAACTCTATCGTTCCAAGATTACAAACAGTACCTAAACCAATACTGGCGCGCACACACCATGGCGATGCAAAACCATCAAACAGGCAAAAGCACCGTATTAACCACGACAGATTTAGTGTTCCAGACCGGTCTTAAAGACAAGGATTTCCAAAAGAACACACTAAAACGTGCGAAATAAGGCAGGAATATGAAAAGGATTGTGGCAACAGGAACCCAATTATCCTTAACCTTGGCGGCGACCGTCGGGCTTATGCAGGTGTCGTTGCCTTGTGTGGCGGCAGGCTTTAGTCCTGATATCGCAGGGCAGGTTAACCTTGAACATAGGCAGTTCTTTAGCGACGGCTTACAAGGGCAAGACAAAGGACAAAGCTCACTGGTGTTGCAGCCAGAGTTTTACTGGGAGCAACAAGAGGGCAACGGCAGCATTACCTTCACCCCGTTTTATCGCCTAGACAGTGAAGACGATGAACGAACTCATGGTGATATTCGCGAAGCCTTGTATTTAACCTATTGGGATGATTACGAACTGCGAGCGGGTGTTGGAAAGGTATTTTGGGGCGTAACCGAATCGGCGCATTTAGTGGATGTGGTAAACCAGACCGATGCCATTGAATCGGTCGATGGCGAATCCAAGTTAGGTCAGCCTATGGTGCACTTCACCTCGATAAAAGAGTGGGGCACCATAGACGCCATGTTACTGCCGTATTTTCGTGAGCGTACATTCGCAGGCGAAGACGGTCGATTAAGACCAACGGTACCTGTTTCGGACGATGCGCTTTACGAATCTTCGCGAGAAGAAAAGCACGTCGATGTGGCATTGCGTTATAGCCAAATGTACGGCGATTGGGATGTCGGTTTAAGTTATTTAGGTGGTACGAACCGTGACCCTTATTACCGTGTGGAAGGCAATCAACTCAAGCCGTATTACGCGCAAATGCAGCACTTCGGACTCGATGTTCAAGGCATTATCGGTGACTGGTTATGGAAGCTGGAAAGCATTTATCGCGACAGCTACGACAACCATACCGGCGTGGCGACAGGCTTTGAATACACTTGGGTAGGGGCGCTTGAATCGTACTGGGACATCGGCTTCATTGCGGAATACTTGTATGACAGCAGAGGTAACAATGCCCAAACCATCGGCCAAAACGATGTGTTTCTAGGTGCTCGTTTCGCCTTGAATGATGAAGACGGCACCGAAGTGCTTACAGGCATTACTCAAGACTTAGATAACAGCGATGTCTACAGCGCGAAGCTCGAAGCTTCAAGCCGCATCAATAACAACCTCAAGTGGCGATTGAACGCTTGGTTGTTTGAGAACGAAACCCCAGAAGACTTGTTGTTCTTCGCTCGTAAGGATGATTTTGTTGAACTGGCGTTGGAATACTATTTTTAGTCTTTACAAAAAGTTAGTATTTCCAACCATTTAGCATTTCCAAAAAAATTGGCATTTCCAACAAGTTAGCATTTCCCGAAAAGTTAGCATTGGTTTCGTGGGGCGCTCTTGCTAAAGGGGGCGTCTCAGATTTAAGAAGCGCAATATTTAGAATGTTTAATGTCATCTTTTTATAAAATAGAGCAAATAATCGAATAGTCCCAAAGGTAAAATGGTTGTATTTTTCGAGTATCTATAACCTCCGAATATGCATGTAAATCGTGCTGGTGGTATCGGCCCTAAGGGATTTATGAATTTATTTAATTGGGATAAAAACTTTGAAACAGGCATTGGTGTTGTAGATGAACAGCATCAATATCTTGTTGGTATTATCAACCACTACGGAAATCTGTTGTCAGAGAATACTATCTCTATAGACGACATTAACATCGCTTTACTCGAACTCGCGCGCTATGCAGAATTTCACTTTAAAGAAGAAGAATCTTTGATGAGAGATTGCGGTGTACATGAGTTACACATTGAAGAACACATCAAAGTGCATCGTGTATTTAAGCAAGATATCTACGGTATGCAAGCTTTCATCTTAGAAGAAGATCAGGTGTCAGCACGGCAGTTATTGGACTTCCTCATCCATTGGCTTGCTTACCACATCCTCGGCATCGACCAAAACATGGCGCGACAAATGACCGCGATAGAAGAGGGCGCGACACCTCTGCAAGCCTTTGAAGCGGAAGAAAAGCAGCAAGATTCTGCGACTGTCCCGCTGTTGGCTGCGCTTAACGGCCTGTTTGAACAAGTCTCTGAACGAAACAAACAGTTGTTACGCTTCAACCAGTTACTCGAAGATAAAGTTGAGGAACGTACGGCAGAATTAAAACGAGCGAATAAGAGACTTGAAGAACTGTCATTAACCGACTCTCTTACTAATTTGCATAACCGTCGTAGTGCTTTTAAACAGTTAGCGCTGCATTGGCAAGACTCCAAAGAACTGGGCATGCCTTTAGTGTGTATTATGATTGATGCCGACCACTTCAAGCGCATTAATGACACCAGCGGCCATGATGCAGGCGACTTGGTGCTACAAACCCTCTCGCGTGAACTGAAAAACACGTTCCGTAATGATGATATTGTTTGCCGGTTAGGTGGCGATGAGTTCTTGGTTATTTGCCCAAACACCGACCTTAAAGGTGGGATGTACATCGCGGAAACCGCTCGACAGAAAGTGTCTGAATTAGAGGTTGAAACCAGTCATCAAGTTTGGATTGGCAGTATTAGTGTCGGTGTCGCTGAAATGACCCAAGAATTCGAAACCATGAACGAATTGATTAAAGCGGCGGATGAGTCCGTCTATTTGGCAAAAAACGCAGGGAAGAACAGCGTTTGTTCTATTCAGATCTAGCCTTCAGGTCATTTCCAAATTAAGAAGTGGAACCTGTAATTGTTCCACTTCTTCCTACTCCTCATTAATATCCTGTTAAATTTGCCGTGTTTTTAGGCAATAACTTGTTCTTTTAGCGATTCAATTTGGCATTGGTTGCGTGTTTGATTACTATGTGTAGCTATCTAAAAAAACTAATCATCCGATACGGACACTACCAACTGGTAGATGAGGAAATGATGCAACATCTAGAAGAGATCATTGCTAATGCAACGACTGCTATTGATACAGCAGATTCGTTAGTCGCACTTGATGAAGTGCGAGTTCAGTATTTAGGTAAGAAGGGTGAACTAACTCTTCAACTACAAAGCCTAGGTAAACTTCCACCTGAAGAGCGTCGCACTGCTGGTCAAGAGATCAACAAAGCGAAAGGTGCTGTTCAACAAGCGATCGCAGCTCGCAAAGACGCACTACAACGTGCAGAGCTTGAAGCGAAACTAGCTGAAGAAACTATCGATGTGAGCCTACCAGGTCGTCGCATTGAGAACGGTGGTCTTCACCCAGTGACTCGCACTGTTGAGCGTATCGAACAGTTCTTTGGTGAGCTTGGCTTTAGCACTGAGTCTGGCCCTGAGATCGAAGATGCATTCCACAACTTTGATGCACTAAACATCGCAGACGATCACCCAGCTCGTACTGATCACGATACTTTCTTCTTCAACCCTGATCTAATGCTACGTACGCACACTTCTGGTGTTCAAATCCGTACGATGGAAAACGGCAAACCGCCATTCCGCTTCATTGCTCCGGGTCGTGTTTACCGTAACGACTACGATCAAACTCACACGCCAATGTTCCACCAAGTGGAAGGTATGTTAGTTGATGAGAACGTAAACTTCGCACAACTTAAAGGCATTCTTAACGATTTCCTTTGTAACTTCTTTGAAGAAGAAGTTGAAGTGCGTTTCCGTCCTTCATTCTTCCCGTTCACAGAGCCTTCAGCTGAAGTTGACGTGAAACGTAAAGATGGCAAATGGCTAGAAGTTCTAGGCTGTGGCATGGTTCACCCTAACGTACTTCGCTCTGTTGGCATCGACCCTGAGAAATACTCTGGTTTTGCATTCGGTATGGGTGTAGAGCGTCTAACGATGCTTCGTTACGGCGTAAATGACCTTCGTGCGTTCTTCGAGAACGATCTTCGTTTCCTTAAACAATTCAAGTAATCCGGGGCAGTCGAAACTATGAAATTCAGTGAATCTTGGCTACGCGAGTGGGTTAAACCTGCAATTAACAGCGAAGAGCTAGCTCACCAAATCACTATGGCTGGTTTGGAAGTTGACGATGTAGAACCTGTTGCTGGTGAATTCACCGGCGTTAAAGTAGGTAAAGTGGTTGAGTGCGGTCAGCACCCAGACGCAGACAAACTACAAGTAACTAAAATTGATATCGGCGAAGAAGAGCTGTTAGACATCGTATGTGGTGCATCTAACTGTCGTCTTGGCCTAACTGTAGCAGTAGCAACAGTTGGCGCAGTACTGCCTGGTAACTTCAAAATCAAGAAAGCAAAACTACGTGGCGTTCCATCGCACGGCATGCTTTGTTCTTTCTCTGAGCTAGGTATCGACGTAGAGTCTGACGGCATCCTTGAGCTACCAGAAGGCACAACGCTAGGCATGGACGTACGTGAGCTTCTTGAGCTTAACGACGTAACTATCGACGTAGACCTAACAGCAAACCGCGCAGACTGCTTCAGCATCCGTGGCCTTGCTCGTGAAGTTGGCGTACTAAACCGCGCAGACGTTACAGAGCCAACAGTTGACGCTGTTGCAACAAGCATTGAAGACACAGTATCTGTTGAAATCAAAGCAACTGATGCTTGTCCACGTTACCTTGGCCGTGTGGTTAAGAACGTAAACGTGAAAGCGGAAACACCAATCTGGATGCAAGAAAAACTGCGTCGTTGTGGTATCCGTTCAATCGACCCAGTTGTAGACATCACAAACTACGTGATGCTAGAGCAAGGCCAACCAATGCACGCATTTGATCTAGCTAAGATCGAAGGCGGCATCGTGGTTCGTCTAGCAGAGCAGGGCGAAAAGCTAACACTTCTAGATGGCAACGAAGCTGAACTAAACAGCAATACGCTTGTTATCGCTGACCACAACAAAGCACTAGCAATCGCAGGTATCTTTGGCGGTCAAGATTCAGGTGTGACTACTGAAACTACAGACGTACTTCTTGAAGCTGCGTTCTTCGCACCGGATCACATCCGTGGTCGCGCACGTGCTTACGGCCTTCACACAGATTCTTCTCTACGTTTCGAACGTGGTGTTGATTCAACACTTCAAGCAGCAGCAATGGAGCGTGCAACACAGCTTCTAGTTGATATCTGTGGTGGTGAAGTTGCGCCAGTAAACGGCAGCGAATCTGAAGCTGATCTTCCTAAAGCAAACGTAGTTGCTCTACGTCGCGCTAAGCTAGACAGCCTACTAGGTCACGAAATCCCATCGACAGACGTAGTGGAAATTCTTACTCGCCTAGGTTGTGAAGTTGAAAGCACTGATGCTGGTTGGACGGCAACGTCTCCATCTTGGCGTTTTGATATCGCAATCGAGCAAGACCTAATTGAAGAAGTAGGTCGTATCTACGGTTACGATAACATTCCAAACCAAGCGCCTAAAGCGGCACTTAAAATGAATGACCACAAAGAAGCTAACCAACCGCTTAAGCGCGTTCGTGACCTTCTTGTAGACCGTGGCTACCACGAAGCAATTACATACAGCTTCGTAGAACCAGAGCAGCAAAAACTTGTTGTACCTGGTGTTGAGCCGCTAATCCTGCCATTCCCAATCTCTGCGGACATGTCAGCAATGCGTCTTGGCCTAATCCAAGGTCTTCTAAACACAGTTGTTCACAACCAGAAGCGTCAACAGTCTCGCGTTCGTCTATTCGAATCAGGCCTACGTTTCATCCCTGAAGCAACGGCAGAAAACGGCATGCGCCAAGAAATGATGCTTGCGGGCGTTATCTCTGGTACTCGTGGCGAAGAGCACTGGGACATTGCAACTAACACTGTAGATTTCTTCGATCTTAAAGGTGACCTAGAAGCCGTTCTTGAGCTTTCTGCAAACGAAATCGCATACAGCTTCAAAGCAGCTAAGCACCCAGCACTTCACCCAGGTCAAACTGCGGCTATCGTAGTAGACGGCAAAGAAGTGGGTATCATTGGTACTGTTCACCCAGAGCTAGAGCGCAAGTTTGGTCTTAACGGCCGTACTATCGTATTCGAAATCGAATGGGCAGCGATCAATACTCGCGTGCTTCCAGAAGCAGTAGCGGTATCTAAGTTCCCTGCAAACCGTCGTGATATCGCGGTTGTTGTTGACGAAGCAGTCGCTTCTGGCGACATCGTTGAAGCGTGTATCGCTGCTGGTGGCGAATTCCTAACAGGCGCTAAACTGTTCGACGTATACGTTGGTCAAGGCGTTGAAGAAGGTAAGAAGAGCCTAGCTATCGCACTTAGCCTACAGTCTGTAGAGCGCACACTTGAAGATGCAGACATCGCTGGTTCAGTAGATGCTATCGTAGCTTCAATCTCAGAGAAATTCGGCGCAGCACTTCGCGACTAATCTCTTCTGATAGATAGAAAACCAAAGGCCTCGCATTGCGAGGCCTTTTTTGTTGTAGGTCGAATAGAGAGTAGGGCGTTAATTCGTTATTAGATAGAAATGAGTTATGGGAACTCCTAAATTAACCATGAAAGTGTTACGCTAGGCATGGTAAACATCTAATATAGTGGCAAATTTATCTAATTTATTACAGTATATATCTGATTTTATAACATTACATATGCATTATAATCAAAACTTATCTCGAAGAATAAGTATAAGCAGTAATCAATAAAAAGGACTATTGGTTTGAGTTGGTTTGAAAAAATATTTAATACGCTCCAATATAACGTAGATAAAAACATTAAAGAGTCGCTTTATGAAAACAAATCGTTTTTAGATAGTCGATGGACCTTAGTTGAACGTAACATTTTAACATGGTCAAAACGTTATATTATCTATGCGTGTTTACTCTTTGTATTGGCTTTTTTGATTACGTCATGCTTGCTACTTTGGAAGGTTGACCTCGCAAAATCCACAATTAAATATTTTCCTTATTGGAAAAAGCTAATCGAGTGGCAAGATATTTTGTTTACGGCACAACTTACCATAGCTGCTGTCATTTATCCGCTAGCAATAGGTTTAGTGAGTTTACTTTTTCAGAACAAGTCATCTAAGAAAACGTTAATTCCTGTTTATAAGAAATACTCAGGCGTTATGTTTGCTGGGCTTAGTGGCTTTTTTCTCGCCATGTTTATCCTTATTAGTTTTTTGTTAAGTGCCAGTTTATCTGATTCTTCATATCTTGCATTATGCCTGACATCAGTTATTTGGATGATGTTTAATGTGTCGTTAACCATATGGTTTTTCGTTAGTACTTTTAAATTGCTAGATGAAAAGTCAGCTAAAAAATTAATGATGCGTTACACCATTCATGAATGGTGTGAGCACGATATTCGTAACCGATTAAGAGGTTTGTTATTAGAGAATTGTATAAACAATAAGCTACTGACGAACACTGAAACAAGTGTGTTGTCGGTCAAAACCTATCACATTTCAGATGATGAGATGCACCATGTTGATATTCAATATAATTCTCCTCATTTAGTTCACAATGTTAACTTTCGATTTTTAAATATCATTATAGGTATTCAGATATTAAAGCTAAAATTGGCTCATTGGTTTTTAGACTTAACTGTTAGTAAGTGGCTTGCTAGCAAAGGTTTGACTTTATTTATTAAGGTAGAAAAATCAAAGCCAGTCATTGTTATTAACCCTTACTGGCAATCAAATTCTAAAAAGCTGAATCTTATTAAATATAACAACATTAACTTAAGTAAGTTGACATGTTGGTTTGTCAGAAAGTGTTTTAAAACTATTTCAAAAGATAATGAATTAGATTCTGAAAGTCTTGTTTTTATTGTTCAAGGTATTATTGGTGAAGCTCAAGATGCTATAAGAGATAAGGACATTTCTGCATTTAAAATTGCTATGAACGATATTTCACATTGGCATTGTGAAATAGCTTCAGCCATTGGTTTTATTAATGATAGTAAAGAAGAAGATAACTGGTTATTACTACCAAACTCAGGTTGGTTCAGTAGAAGCTACTTAGATGAGCTATTAACTGAGTATTATTTACTCTCAAAAGCTGCAACAGAACTAATTCCTGAGAATAGTGAGTTTTATGTTCAAGCTATATATTTGCACAAGCGAATTTTTAGTCAACGAGATCAAAAGATAGTCAAGGAAGGTGTTTCATTAATTCAAGGTAGCTACTTTATGTGGTCATTGTTGATGGAGTGGCGATCATATTCTTCACACTCATCAGAGCTTAGAATTTCAAATAAATATGAAGATGTCTTATATGACTTTGTTGGCTCATGGGAAGGTTGGCTTGATTATATTGAGTTACGCTCAAAGCGTTCAGTAGATTCAATCGAAAACTTGCCTTATTTTCTATCTCACCTTGAATATACTGCTCATATGCCTATTACCGCTTTAAGGTATGGAAATATTGAAGCAGCTGGCTGGGGTGTTGATATGCTTAATAATTGGTTTAGAAAGTTTTCTTTTGATCGATATAGACATGAAGAATACAGCTGGCATTCGCAAATAATTACACATGTAACTTTAAATGTTGAGCCAGATAATGAACTTTGGACTGCGATTACTAATAATGAAGGTTATAAGGCTGATGTTGCTTTTGAGCTTGCTGTAGCCAATACCGCATTTGATATTAGAATTTTAGCCGCTTGCTATATGCTGTTAAAGCCGAATTCAGTAGATGATGAAAAAATAAAAGAATATGTTTTTGCTTTATTAAATGGATCACCTATTCATCCTACTGGCGGAATAGATAACGCTATGAAAACATGTAACTCACCTAGTGATATATTAGGTGCGTATATCAGACAAAGAAATCACGGGCATTATGAAGAAAGAGGTTACGGAGCTTGGTTAACTAAAATTCTTGACTCTTTTGGGCGAGTAAATGAGAGCAAAAAAGTTTCTGGCAGAATCTATTCTGGTTGGGGAGCAAATGATCCTAGAAGTATCAATAAAGCATTTGTTGAAATTGCAATTTCACTGTCGGTAAGTAAATGGCAACTAAATAGCCGATGGATAGAGGTCATTTTTTCTGATGTATTTAGACATTTGGATAGAGATGCGATTAAAAGCGACCTTAATGAGTGGCTTAAAGTAGCGAGTGAGATTGATGGTTCAATACTTATTTCTGATAGTGATTTTGAAGATAAAAGAACTTATTTTAATGAGTCGATTGATGAGGTGATTAAACAACTTGATAATCGTCAATCTCAGGCTATTATTGATGCTCCGTTAGATGAAGAGTTATTAAAACAGTTTGGCTTTTCATGTTCAGAATCAATTAATACTTTGCAAGTATCTCCTAGCTACCCAGTAAAGTTGTTCAATAGTATTAGTTCGTCTCTTAAACAAAATGAGGGCGAACTTTATTCTGCCAATGTTACTCAATACCCTAAAGAAAGAGTAGCGCTAGGTTTAGAGACAAACCGAGCAATTAACGAAAATGAATGGCTGAGAGATGCCATAGATAATGATCTGAATATAAGAATAATGAGGTATTTAGTTAATTATCAAGATGTTAAACCTATTGAGTTTGATACCAATAATAAAATTATAAAAGCACTTATCAACTATTCTAAGGAAATAAGTAAACCGATTTTATTTATTGGTGATCATCAGCTGAATGTTGAGATTAGAAAATCACGATATAACCCTGATGCAAGTTCTGATTTTAACGTTGAATATTTTGATGGGTATGGCCCTGATTACATTTGTCATTTAGATGGCATAGAGACTTATAAATTGAGGTTTTCTGATACTAAGTTTGTTTTGCTAACATCTAAGAATTTATTTGAAAATATTAACTTTTATAAAATTGAAGATAATCGATTTGTAGAAGTTTCGTATAAAAGTGATGATGAAAAATCTGCTTTAGGAGAGCTAAGTATGGAATACAGAATAGAAGTTTCGCTAGCGTTAGAGCAGCCATACTTTAAAGCCTCAGTGAAGAGCGAAGAAGAATACGAATAAAGTTTTGAGAAGTGTAGTCATAAGAAGTCGAGTAGCATTAATTAAACAAGGCTTTTTCTTAATCGGCTCTGTTATCTTTACTCATCTCGCGTCAGACATGATTTGGTTAAGTCTTGAAAACGTGAGAGGTTTTTATCTAAATTGCTATTGACCCGTCTACAACTTCACACTTTATAGTGGCTATATTGATTGAGAGGGGCGCTTTCTGTGTTCCCTCTAAAGTAAGTAGAGAGACACTATGAAACGTTTAATTCTAAACATCACACTCTTGGTTTTCATGGCGCTTGGTAGTTTTAATGCCATGGCTCATGATTCGACGGTTAAGTACGGTATTGCGATATCTTACGATGATGAGAAAATTGCGTATGGCAAAAGCGGGAGTGGGGAAACAGCGCTGATCTTCATTCACGGTTGGAGCCTAGACAGTAAGCTTTGGCAAAACCAAGTGAGTGAGTTTTCAAAGAAGTACCAAGTGATCACTATGGACTTAGCAGGGCACGGTAACTCATCGTTCAACCGCCAAGAGTACACCATGGTGGCGTTCGCCGAAGACATCAAAGCCGTCATCGAGAAAGAACAACTCGAATCCGTTATCTTAGTCGGCCATTCGATGGCGGGTGGTGTTATTGCAGAAGCCGCTAAACTGATGCCGAAAAGAGTTAAGGGCATTATTGGTGTTGATACATCGCAAAACGTCGCACTAGCGGTTTCACAAAGCGACCTAGATGCAATGACCAAACCATTTGAAGCAGACTTCCAAGCGGGTATCACTACGTTCGTGAAAGACTCGCAACCAAAAGACGTCGACGCGGATTTACTTTACTGGGTAACGCAAGACATGGCATCAGCACCGCCAGCTATCGCGATAAACCAGTTCCGCCATTATCTAGGCCAATACGTAACAGGTGAAGCACACCGCGTGTACGAGAACGTGAATGTGCCAGTAATCTTGGTGAACGCTCGTCTATGGCCAACGGATTCAGAAGCGAACAAGAAGCACATCAAGGACTACAGCATTTACTACATTGAAGACTCAGGCCACTTCCCAATGCTAGAGCAACCTGAGCAGTTCAACGTAACCTTGATGAAAGCGGTTAAGTTAGTGAAGTTGGGCGCTGTAGTTGCTGATTGAAAAACTAAGGCCTTTCGTATTGTGAGGTCTTTTTATTGGAACTAATATCTCATTTTATTATTACTTCGAGGAAGAATTACTGTCCTTGACTATTATTCGTACAGTTGATATGCAAGAGGGGGTTCTATATGTTAAAGATTATAGCTTGCGCTACCGTACTCGTTGTAATGACGGGCTGTACTTCGCCAACAATTCTTTCTGAGAGTAAAGATAAAGAACTCTCTCTGTCTAATGAAATTCTTAATAATGAGTGTGTAATAGTGCCACTTGCCACTGGGGATGGTGAGAAATTAACAGGCGCATTGACTGCTTTCGTTGTTGATGCAGCAGCCACACTACTGATCGATGAAATTCAAACTAGACTCGAAAATGCAGCAAAACAACAGGTTATGTTTAAAAATAGTACCTTTATAGGAGTCAGTAACAGTGGTTTAGCAGATGTCAATTGCGAACAAAAAGTAACAGTCACTCATAATGGTACTACTTCCCATGGAGTCCAGCTTGTATTCAATAATGCTAACTCTCTTCCACTAATAAGAATTCAAGCAACATCAAGTGATGGTGACACAATACCACTACCAAAAGGTTGGAAAAAAGCTACAGCTTCTTTAAGCCTAAAGTGGAAAACGATTTATTCCAAAGGTGGAATAGTAAAAACTTCTCAGACTACCCCAATTGTAGTCGCGGAGTTTAAGTCAAAAGACGACGGCAAACCTTTAACATTTATTGAGCAATCTAAACCAATCATGCTTCAAGCACCGAGCGCTCCAACTGATGCTCCGAGTGTACATGTTTTGACCTACACATTTACCATGGTGGAATCGACGAACTCAAAACTGCTTGGGCAACTTGCTAAGTCATTGAAAAAACAAAAAGGGGCAATGGTAGACGAGATTAATAAAGCTTACATAGAAAGCTTGGATGACGATTGATATTTGCTCTGTGGTAAATATTACTAAAGTTCATTTGGAGGATATATGAAAACTAAATTAGTCATGCTTGTTTTCGTTCTTATTATTAGTGCCTGCAGTAGTAAGAACACATATACAGTGATTGAAGACCAAAGTGGTAACGACAGAAGTTTTGATGGAATCGTTGATATCATTAATAAAGAGGGGAACACCAATGTACTCTTTATCCATGGTATGAGTGGATACGCGAAGCTTGATGATGAAAAACCAATTGATCCATGCACTGTCATTAATAGCGTAAGAGCAAAGTTTGGTTTGTCAGCGGGTGATTTCCAATACCCTGATCTACATTGTTCTGATACTTTCAATGTCGATGATAAAACGGTTCACTTAATGTCAATGCATTGGAGTGACGTAACGAGCTTTCAAAAATTACAGTTGAATGCTATCGACCAGCAGAGCAGTTTCGACGAGAAAAGGCTCGATATTACCAAGCAAGCGAAATATGGATTAGTTAATGATGGGTTTGCGGACGCACTTATTTACACTGGAAGCTACAAAGACTCAGTGTTGAAGAGGATTATTGATCAGTATAAACGGATCCAAGAAACAAACCCTGCAGATAAGGTAATCATTGTAACTTTTAGTTTAGGGTCTTCCATTTTTATTGATTCACTAGAACGTCTAAATCAAAGTGGCGAACAAGACCTTTTAAAAGGTAAAATTCAAATGGTTTACATGATGGCAAACCAAGTCCCTCTTATCGATCTTGCGACATCTGACGTGACAAATAAACCTGAAGCAATCCCGCAAACTTATGAAACGATTTCGCCTTACCTGCGTAATTCAATAGATAAGAGCAATGATAAAGTACGATTCGTGGCATTCTCTGACCCAAATGACCTTCTTTCATACCCATTAGACAGCGAAAGAATGGGTAACCTAAAAGGTGACTATGTAAATGTTATTGCTCCTTCGGCTGATAAAACATATTACGTTCCATTCTTTAAAAAGTTTTCAATTGTAAACTATAAAAACGCCCACCTAGCCTATGTCTACAGTGAACCTATTATGAAGTTGCTACTTGATGGGTATAAAAAAGAAGAATAGTAGACGATGTATTAGGTCAGTAAGTTGGGCTATTTATATCTAGTTCTAGGTATTGGGAAAAGTAAATTACTGGACTCGAATTAAGGTTCGCTCCGGCACTGCCCAAACCTAGTTCAGAATGACTTAATTCCCTTAATCTTTTTGTTTTATTAGTTCTTTATTTCCAATTTAATTAACTGGTCGGTTAGGCGAAACTAGCTAGTTTGTTGACATGTTGGAGCTGTATTTCCCGCTAGTATAACTGAGGCCTCGCGTGTGCGAGGCCTTTTTGTGAGTTGGAGCTTTTGCTCGCTACATTCATTTCAATTTGCGAGTGATGATCGCATCGTTCATTCGTTTATGGTCCTTAAACGATGGCCTCATAGTTATATAAATGACCTATCACCCACCCCTAGATACGTAATTATCACCCCTGTTATTAGTAAGGGCTGACCGAATTTAGGAGGTACTTTCTAGTGATAATCACTTTAACTATGTGTTTAGGACGTCCTGCTATGGCTAAGAAAATAATATTCATTCATGGTCGCGCTCAAAAGCCCGATAAAGCTCCCCTTCAAGCACTCTGGTACGAAGCTATAGAGCATGGCTTGCAGCGAGATTGTGGAGACTCAAGTTCATTACAAGCTTTTAAAGATGTCGATAAACGGTTTGTTTATTACGGTGAACTATCAAACACATTGTTAGAGAAACTAACGGAAGACCCTGCAAGTCGGCAGCAAGCGTTGTCTGAACTCAAAAAGTACAAGACAAGCCAGTTCAATAAAACAACGTATAATAAGGTATCTAAAATTGGTTTTCTAAAAGAGGCGTTAGCAGATACTTTTTCATCGCTATTTGGAAAACTGGGTGTGGCTGAGACACTCATAATGAAGGTCGCGCCGGACATGGCGCATTATTGGTATGAAGATACCTATTTTGGCAGCGATGTCAGGCATAGGCTAATGGTTGAGCTGAAGGAAGCGCTTGATAATCAGGATGACGTGATGATTGTATCGCACAGTCTCGGGTCGATGATCAGTTATGACGTGCTGTGGAAGTTGTCTCATTACGGAGAGTATAGACACGACTATGGTGCGGATAAGAAGGTCAACTTATTGCTGACGCTCGGGTCCCCGTTAGGCGATGAAAACGTAAAAGATAGGCTAAAAGGGAGCCGCTTGAAAGATGAGAAGAAGTACCCTTTAAACATTCAGCAATGGATAAACATATCGGCAGAAGATGATTTTATCTCTCATGACAGCAAAATTAGAAATGACTTTAAAGATATGCTCAAACTTGGTCTGATACCCGGCGGAATGAAAGATATCAACCCAGTCTATAACCTTAATATTCGAAACGGAAAAAGCAATCCGCATGCTTCCATCGGTTATCTAATTAATCCTAAATTCATCAAAGTATTGGATGAATGGCTCTCTAGTTGATGTGGTTTTACTATCGCCAATTACTTCGGTGATCGTTCGTTGAAACTTAGATAAAACAAAGCCTCGCGTGCGCGAGGCCTTTTTGTTTGTGCTGACGAGGCAACTGACTTGGACAATATTAACTACTCTGTGTAGATAGCTATTCCATTAACCGTCTGTTCTGAAACAGGGATTAAGTACTGGTAGTCTGTGCCGACGCCTCCCAATACTACAGAGCTGTTGCTTCCTGTCGCTTGAAGTAAGACCCCATTAGCTCCTAGTTTGGCCGCCTGATTTTTTAACTCTTCGATTGCATAGTCGATGGAGCCTTGTTTCGTCATCCCTGCATCACTAGATGCGTCAACTAAAGCTATTTTTTCATAGCTCTCAGGCGCTTCAAGATATAGCGTAACCTCTTGAGGTGTAATTGGGTCTCTGGCTTCACCGACTAATATTGCTGAACCAGATGCACAGCCAACTAAAAATAGCGTTATAGAAAGAGCTAAGGCTTTAAAGATATTCATTGGTATTAGGTCTGTTTCTGGAATTAGGCGCGGAGTATAGCGAAATAAGACCATCTTTTAATTATGGGTATTGTAACAAGTTGCGTTATTGCTTGTGAATCAGATGCATATGAGACTTGACCTATAATCCCTCCTAACCTCCCCTTGGTTTACATCTCCAATTTCTTGTTGGTAGCGGGAAAGGGGAGGAACTGAATACAGATCGCTACATGTGCAGCGCCAAAGAATGTTCTCCCCCTCGGACGTATATCTAATGAGATCGGTGAACTCCATTTGAGGGGGAGCTAGAGGGGGGAGGTTTGGGTTTAATTGAACCGTTCCACGGAATTTCATTAACTGCGACAAGTCTGTGACTTTGTTTTACTTATTATTCAATCCAACTGGCACAGACCTGATTTGTACATCATCGTCAGCGACAAATAATAATCTCCAATGAATTTATCAAAGAAGTAAAAGCTCCCTGAATACTTATCAATCCCAAAAAATAACATTCTAAAAATGATCGTGTAACAATTTGTTAACGAGTTGTATTGTCTCTGTGTTCTTTGTCTTAGTTGCATATCGTTACCAAGCTCAGAACATACCATTATTTTTGAGGATCTGAATATGAACGGAAAACTAATAGCGGCTTTATCGTTAAAACTTAAGAAGCAAGATATCTCTAGCCAACCTCCAAGACTGGTACGCTCAAATGCTGCTTTTGAACCGAATCCAGCCCCGTCAGAACACCACAAAAAAGAGTCTCGCTAATTAGCTTGCTCCCTCTTAATAAGGCACTCGAGAGAGTGTCTTATTGAAGATGTGTGCTGAGGAAAGGAATGGTTTATGAATAATATACAAAACAGTCTCTATAGTTTATTTGACACCCAAGGTGTGAGTCTTTCAAAAGAATACAAGGATTGCATTGAGAAATATTTAGTATCTGATTTGTCTTTCACTTCTGAGATGATGAATGGTTTGGCTCGAACTATTTTTCAAAATAAAAAGATGATGGCTTACTACCTTTTACACAATGCAATCGATGAGGCTAAAGGTGCGGCAAGGTTACGAATGATCGCAGAGCGGTATGCAGATGATGAATTAAGGCCGCTTATGTTGCGTCATTATAACGATGAGATGAATCATTCTACGTTGTTTGCCAGCCTTATCCCTTTTACTGGGTACGAGACAGAAACGCATGAACATGAAGTTCAATATGAGTTAGATAAAGTCATGAACTTTGACGATGAGCTTAAGACATTCCTGTTTAGGGTTCACTCTATTGAAATACGTTCATGGCGTTTACTGTTACTGCATTTGGCGATCATCGATGAGTCTGACGATGATTACATGAAACAAATGCGTCCAACGATTCAAAAAATCTTAGAAGATGAAATGCAGCATGTGTGTTACACCGGGAAATATGTCAGTCGTTGGTTACATGCTGAGCCACACTTAAGCAAAGTTTTTGTTGAGTGCATTACCCACACGAATAAAGAAACATGGGAAGACCTCTCTTCGATGGCTTTATTCATGCGCGATCATATTCATGATTTTCTTTTAGAATCGGCGGTTTAAATGACTCTCTGGCTTAGGCTTTTAACATCGCGGAGCTCATTCGCGATGTTGGTTATCATCGCTATCGCGTCAGTGATAGCGAATACTGGATGGCGAGTCGTGATGAATAACTTCGCTGTCGACACTGTTGGTATGACCGGGGCTGATGTGGGTGTATTGCAGAGTGTCAGGGAAATCCCAGGCTTGCTCTCATTTACCGTTTTGTTTCTGTTGTTCATCGCTTCAGAACAAAGAGTCGCTGTACTGTCGGTTGCAATATTAGGGCTAGGCGTTGCCGTGACGGGGTATTTGCCTTCGATTTATGGCTTCTATTTCAGCACGACGATCATGTCTATTGGTTTCCATTATTTAGAAGCGGTGAACAAATCACTCTCAACACAGTTGTTAGCGACTAAGAACTTCAGTGAATCAATGGGGAAAATTCGATCTGCTGCCTCTTTCTTCTCGATGGTGACTTTTCTATGCATTATGGTCGCGAGCTATCTTTTTGACGTTTCAGATAAGGCTATTTTCTTTACTTGTGGAGCAATATGTTTCTGGCTAGCGGTGTACTTGGTCACGTTTAAAAATACTCATACAGAGGTTAAACAACACACTAAACTCATTGTCCGACGTGAATACACGACCTATTACATTCTTACCTTTTTGAGTGGAGCAAGAAGACAGATCTTTGTGGCATTTGCTGGCTTACTGATGGTGACCAAGTTCCACTATACGATTGCGATGATGGCCGCTTTATTTATGGTATCCAGCTTAGCAGCAACTCTTGCTCTACCTTATGTTGGGAGATTTATCGACCGAGTCGGAGAGAGGCTAGCTTTGATCATTGAGTATGCCGCGTTAGTGTTGGTGTTCCTATCTTACGCATTTGTGGATGATCATTATGCTGCAGCGGGGTTGTATGTTGTCGACAGTATCATTTTTAGTTTTGCGATCGCTTTGAACACCTACTTTAAAAAGACAATTCGGGAAGATGAAGTGGCTTCAACGGCGAGTTTGTCATTCACCATCAACCATATTGCAGCGGTGTTCCTACCATTTCTGTTGGGAATCATCTGGATGTCTGGTTATCAATGGGTGTTTGTTTCTGGAGCAGTGATTGCTTTGATTAGTCTGTTGGTTTCGTTGACTATGGGTACGCAGCTTCATCAGCGAATTAATGGATTCGATAAGCTACAGAAACAATAGTGACAATCATTTATCTTACTGGTTTGATAGATAAAACTAAGGCCCCGCGATTGCGAGGCCTTTTTGTGTTCCAGCTAAAACTAAATATTAATCGAGCCTAGCGAAAGCTCGGGATAATCGCTGGAATCCCCGGTAGAAGGCCAACCAACGCCATTACGCCACTTAGCACAATAAACATAGTGCCAGGCAACACCCAGCGGCTCATTTTACTCAGTTCACTACTACGTTCTTTACAACCGACTAAGCCTAAGTTATCCAACAGCATGGTGAGAGCCCAACCAAATGCAGGGTTAACGAGCGCTGAAGAGAACACAACAATCGCGGCCGATTGGGTGGTTTTCCCTTCACGCGTCATTTCCATGCCAGCTTCTAGCAATGGAACAAATACCCCAACAATCAGCGCCACACACAGTACAGGTTGCCAGATAGCTAAATCCATCGGGTAACCCCAAACTGCGGCGATGATACAGAACAGAGCTGTGAGCAAAGCGCCCGCAGGAATAGGGCGTTTAGCAATCGCCGCCGGTACGATGTAAGTACCCCATGAGGACGTAAAGTTAGTACCGCCAAGTAGAGAACCGAACGTTTGACGAATTGAAGCCGTGGTCATGGTGTCGTCGATGTTCATGTGTACTTTTTCGGTACGCTCTGGGTAGCTGATCTTTTGGAATACTTGATGCCCTAAGAAATCCGGTGACCACATCGCTACGGCTAGAATCGCAAACGGCAATACCACCATGAAGTGTTCAATCGTCGGTAGGCCTAGCATCCAACCTGTATCTTCTCCCCACCAATACATAGGGTTCATGTTGGGCAAGCCTGGCTCAGTGTGGAAAGCAAATGGGGCGCCCATGGCAAATGCGATCGTACCACCCAACAAGCAGCTAAGAGGTACTGCTAACCAACGTTTGCGGAAGTGTTCCAATAGCGCGTACAAAATAATGGTGCAAAAGATCACCACAAAAGCAATGTGGCTCATGCCAATTCCCTCAGCCCAAGCGAACAGCTTTTTCACTTGAGAAGCGGTTCCAACAAAGCCGAGGTAGAGCAACAAGCCGCCACACACACCTTTACTGGTGAGGTTGGCCAACATGCTGCCACCTTTACTGATGGCTAAGATGAGGCCAAAAGCGCCAATCAACAGGCCAAACGCCATCGGGTGTCCACCTGCTGCAACCACAATCGGAATCAAAGGGATAAGTGGGCCGTGGGTCCCTGCGAGGTTTGCAGTCGGCAATAAAAAGCCAGAGAAAATAATAATGAAAACAGAGGCGATGAGCAGTTCATAACGAACGTTTTCTAGAATGAAGTCTTCATTTAATCCGAGAGCCCCAGCAAAGGTGGCTGCAATCGCGCCCACCATAACCACTTTACCAATGGTCGCCGCCATCGCTGGGATGGTGTCTTCTATCTCAAATCGATAATCTTTAAACGGCAAATTTGGACGCCAGCGCTTAGGCGACATGATTTGCAATTCGTGTTCTAGATACTGTTCTCGGGATTCAAACTCTGAGCTTGGTTTATGTTGTTGTTCATAGGTGAGTTCATCCTCATTGGCTTGAGGCTTCTCTGTTTGTATATGTGCGGACTCTAAAGTAGTGCTCATTTTGATTCCTTTCGTTCACACTCTGAGGTGTGTTATTCCAACAAACGTTGTTGACTCACGGCATGAAGTGTAAACAATGCGTCAACTTATAATTAAAAATTCATTAATATTTAGTTGTTAGTACCTTATACCAAACCAAAAAAAACAAATAGACTCAGTCGGTTAGACATTAGTCGTAGAGTCGGACGACTAATATTAGACCCTGTAGATAGTATGTGTCTGGTTATTTGTAGTCCCTTAATTTCTCCCACGTTCTGCACTTGATAGTGATAGAATCTCCGCATTAGAGTTATCGAGAAACTAGGTATTTATAAACAATGTTTATCCATCACGTAAATGGCATCGACTGGCTGGTAATTACAGCCTTTGAAGAACTGAAAACTATGTTTATCGAAGATGCAGGCCCAATCCCAGCTTGCTTTTCTACCGCCAGCGAGTTGAGCCTGATTGACCAAGCCAAACGCAGTTATGGATTTTTGCCTAAACTCCGCGGTGTGATCACCGATACCGGCACTTTTCAAAGTAGAGATATTGAAGAAGATTTGAACCCACAGCTTGCGTGTATCGTTGAAGGGCGTGGTCGGGTTTTTATCTATCACGGCGACTACGTGGCTTTTGTCGATGACGAGCAAACCTTCATTACCCGTATGGACTGAGAGTGATTCAGTGAGTTGAGATCGGCGAATTGGTAAATCGGCGAGTTAGCCCACCTAGAATTTAAAACTAAAGGATTAATATGATGGCAAAAACGATCTCATTGGTACTTGGCAGTGGTGGCGCAAGAGGCTTGGTTCACGTTGGAGTCATCCGCTGGTTAATTGAGCATGGCTATCAGATAAAATCCATTTCTGGCTGTTCAATTGGCGCACTTATCGGTGGTGTCTACGCTGCGGGCAAGTTGGATGAATTTGAAGAGTGGGTCACCAGTATCGATCAAGGTGATATGGCGATGTTGTTGGACTTTTCATGGCAGTCGAGTGGTATGTTCAAAGGGGACAAGATCATCGACACTCTGCGTGGACTGATCGGCGAGATTTCAATTGAAGATCTGCCCATCCCTTATACCGCAGTTGCCGCTAACGTCGCCGATGAAAAAGAGGTTTGGCTGCAATCAGGTTCTCTGTTTGATGCCATTCGCGCCTCTATCTCTTTGCCACTGTTCTTGACCCCTCACGTTATCAATGGAGAAGTGCTGATTGATGGCGGCGTTCTTAATCCCGTACCGATTGCGCCTACCTTTGGTGATAATACAGACTTTACACTGGCTGTGAATTTAGGTGGTGAACCTGAAATGGTTAAACAGGAAGTGATACCGGTTTCCCTGCCAACAAAAGAGAGCAACCTGCATGAGAAGGTTGTGCATTTTATCGATAACCTCGGTAGCAGTGTAAAAAGCAAAATGAGCTTCAACTTTGCTTTTTACGATATTGCCAACCAAGCATTTGATGCGATGCAATCGACCATTGCTCGCCAAAAGTTGGCCGCTTACCCCGCCGATATCACGCTTGAGATCCCACGCAATGCTTGTGGCACCCTAGAGTTTGATCGCTCACAAGAGATGATCGACAGAGGCTACCACTTAGCACAGGCTAAACTGGGCAATCGACTTTAATGTATTTGCTGCTGAATGAGGGTAACTATGGAAACTGAACTCAAACTATCTGAACTCAAAGAATTGGTCACAACAAAAGATGTCATCGTGCTCACCAGCATAGAAGAGCCTGCTGTATCTTGGTTGATAGATTGCTATCAAGAGAATGCTGATATCCAAATTATCGAGAACGCACACCAACTAGATACTGAAGCGATTTTGCGGCAATGCAGAAGCAGCCTTAACGAAAGTAAAAAGGTCATCCTTACAGCGCAGTTTCGTAGCCAACTGCCTATCATCAATATCGCTTCACTGTGTAATGAGAAGCGCAAGTCATTGATCAATATTGAGCTATTAGGCTGGGATGAAGAAAAACGCGTTCCTCAATCTTACAGTAGTTTCTAGCTTATATTTGTTGCTAGCTTATATTTGTTGCTAGGTAACTGCAGTTTTTAGGTAACCGACAGCGTCTCTATAACCAGAGCAGTTCAACACAAGGTTGATCAAAGCGGTTAAGTCAGTGTCCGGAATTTGTTGACCACTACAGGGTGGTTGTATCGAATCAGGAGTAGAAAAGTCTCTTGAGATTTTACTTGTCTAAATTGTGCTTAATTATTTGTTCCACCACACCATTCATCGTCCTTGAGCTAATCTCCGGTTTCAAATACAAGGAATGATACTCAACTCCTGTTCGGTCTATATAGGCTGCTTGTAAGCCAGCGGATAGCGCACCATGAGTGTCCCAATCATGAGTAGCGACAAGACGAAGGTTTTCGACAGGCTCTTTTAAAGTTTCGGCTGCAAAGTTATACACATCTGAATTGGGTTTGAAACTGCCTGTTTCTTCAACGGAAATGACGGTGTCGAAATAATCTTCTAAGCCTGAGTTCTTGATTTGAGAAGTGATGAGATCGAGGGATGAGTTGGAAAAAGCGACGGTTTTAAACCCGTTCTCGCGCAATTTGAGCAAAGACGCTTTGATATCTGTGTGCGGTGGTAGATTGGCAAAAGAAGTTAACAAGGCACCTTTGCTTTCCGCCGTTAAATCACACTTGTACCGTTGTGCAATAGCGTTGAGCGCTGCATTCGCTAATTCAGAAAAAGTAGATTTTACGTTTGTTGCGATGCAAACCGTTGAAGAGTGTAAAAGCTTTGAAAACCAAAGTGATAATGCATCCTCCTTTCCAAACACCGCTTTAAATTTAGGCTGTAATGACTCCAAATTTAAAACCGTTTCGTTTATATCAAAAAGTATCACTTCTTTTTTCATGCAAAGCCCCCAGATTTAATTGAATTTTATGCTTACATAATCTGCTCTGACGATATGGTTTTCAACCTCCATTCAAGTAACTAAAGCTTTGCTCTCTAATTTGAAAAGAAGCTGGAATGCGTCAACGACAACCCGCCAACTCAAATCTGGCGTTGCTTTATGAGTATCATGCAACGCCAAATCTGAAACGATTTAGCTTAATTTGCGGCTTCGATGGTGCCTTTGAAAGTGCTGTCTAAAAAGTCATTGATCTCTTGTGAGTGGTAAATTGAGATAATCTTTTTATACGTTTCATTATTTTTGTCTTCTTCTCGCGCCGCAACAACCATCACTGCTAAAGGTGCGTCTTTTTTCTCTAAGTAAATGCCTTGTTTCTTAGGGTCGAGTCCAGCCGACATTACATAGTTCATGGTGATTGCAGCAGCATCTACATCGTCAAGAGAGCGGGGTAGCTGCGCGGCATCCACTTCAACAAATCGAATGTTCTTCGGGTTGCTAACAATATCGTTTAAAGACGCGTTGAAACCAGCGTTGTCTTTTAATGAGATCAGCCCTGCATCTTCAAGCAGTAATAGTCCACGCCCGCCATTCGTTGGATCGTTTGGAATCGCGATTCGAGCGTTTTCGGGAATAGAATCAAGCGAAGTGTACTTGTTCGAGTAAACGCCCATACGCATCAAAATTGAACGTCCGATAGAAACTAACTGGCTATCGTGATTGGCATTAAAGTTATCGAGGAATGGCTGATGCTGGTAACTGTTCAGTTGGATACTTCCATCATCTAATGCTGCGTTAGGGGTGATATAGTCTGAGAACTCGACGAGTTCAATGTTTATCCCTTGCTTTGCTGCTTCTTTGGCAACAGCTTGTACAACTTGTGCATGTGGGCCAACTGTCGCCCCAATCTTGATGACAGCCTCGTCTTTTTTTCCACATCCTGTTACACCGAATACGAAAGCTAATGCCAACAGGGATGCTGTGATTTTTTTGTAGCTGTTCATGATAACTCCATTTAATAAATAAAAGACATGTAGACGTCTAGCTATCTATATTATCTATTTGCGCGATCGGGTCAATAGGTTTGTTTGAAGCGAAGTTACATTGATGAGCGGTTAAGTCAGTGAATCAACGAGGCTTCTGTACGTGAGACTCGACCGACAATCCCCTTCTAACCCCCTTGGTTTACATCTCAAACCTATTGTTGGTAATGGGAAAAGGGAGGAACTGATTACCGACCAACAAAGGCCTCGCGAGTGCGAGGCCTTTTGGGTTTTGTAGGGAATAGGGCAGTCACTCGGAATCTAAAGAAAACGGGTTCAGTAAAGCTAACTATTAAGAAAGCTTTTGGTTAAAGAACTCAAGTGTACGTTTCCAAGCTAACTCTGCTTCTTCTTCAGCATAGCGGCCAGTTGAATCGTTATGGAAGCCATGGTTCACGCCGTCATAGATGTAAGCTGTGTAGTCTGCTTCGTTCTCTTTGAGTTCGGCTTCATAATCTGGCCAAGTCGCATTCACGCGTTTATCGATTCCCGCAAATTGGATGAGCAAGGGGCCTTTTACATTTTTTCTTAAATCTGGTGCGGCAGGAGTACCATAAAATGGAACGCCTGCATCGAGTTGCTCTGGCATGACAGCGGCCAACATATTCACGATATAGCCACCGAAGCAGAAACCGACTGCGCCTAGCTTACCGTTACTTTTTTCATGGGACTTCAAGAAGTTTGCCGCTGCGATAAAGTCTTCTTCGATTTTCTCTTTTGATAGCGACTTCTGCATCGTTCGACCTTCATCATCATTACCTGGATACCCGCCAAGCGAATAGAGTGCATCAGGTGCAAACGCAATAAACCCCGCCGCTGCGAGTCGTCTTGCCACATCCTTTATGTATGGATTGAGGCCTCTATTTTCATGAATGACCAATACAACAGGCGCATTGCCCTCTAACTCTTTGGGTACAACCAAGTAACCATAGCCTTCGCCGTGTCCTTTAGGTGAAGGAAACTTCTCGTAGGTTGCTTTGATGGAAGGGTCATTGAAAGAGACTTGCTCTGCCTGCGCATAATTAGGAATCAGTGCAGAAGTTAGCGTCGTCATGGTTAAGCCAAGTACAGCTAGCCCAGATAGACGAGCCATAAACTCTCTGCGATCAATCAGGCCGTGTGCATATTCGTCGTACCAATCAAATGCTTCTTGAGGGATAGATCGAGTCGGCGTTGATTGAGATTCGGTATTTGGATTCATAACTTTTCCTTGTTGTGAGTTGTTTGACCAATCAACTATAGTGGAAAATTTGATACAATTGAACGATCGCTCAATAATTTTTGAGCTATTTGTTATATCAAAGTACAAAAATTAGATGACAGTCCGATAAAACGATCACTTCGAATCGATTTCCATCGCTTTGGTTTGTTTTACGGAGCAATTCAATACAAGGTTGATTTGAGGGTTAAGTCAGTGAAGTCGGGTGTGATGATTGTTTGTTTTTAGGGAGGCTCTAAATCGAAGTTGGGCACATTAGAGCTAGGCTTATTTTCCGTAGACATGGACAAGTAAGTTTCAATGCAAAACGCTTGATTTTACTCTGGTATAATCTTTCTCATAGGGACGACCTTAGCGTTATCAGAACCTTCTTGATGAGAGATAAAATAGATGTTGAAACTTCTGCGTCAGATAAAAAAATGGAAACTTGTAACGTTTGGCTTACTGATGCTCATTGCCGCTTTTTTTATCTACAACCAGTTCGGGAACCGTATGTCCCGTGTCGACGAGGCAAAATTTCTAATCGGCCAGCTGAATACTGTTTTGGATGCCGCTGAGCAATATTCTCGTGATAATGGCTCTCTGCCTCCTATTGCTTCCGATACCGATACGAACTTCGGCTACTTAAACATCAATCACTTAATTGCAAATCCGGGCTTATCCACATGGAAAGGGCCGTACCTACCTTATGAAGATACATGGATAGGTGGCGATCAGTACATCGACCACCCAGATTACATAGCAACGCAATTACTGCTTAAGGAAAAGGATAGTCTTTGGATAAGAGGAAGCTCCGAGACAGGTTGCGAATCGTCATCATCCACTTGCTCTGTTGCAGCTTGTATATGGTTGGTACCAACAAAAGTCGCACAAGAAATTAATAAGATTGTGGACGGCAGTTCGAGTATAGAAAGCTCAGATGCGACAGGAAAAATACGTTACGAAAAAGCTTTTGGTGGCGCTCTTATCTGTATGATTGGAGATGATTATCCAATGCCTTCAGCACAGACAAATTAAGTCGTTTCTAATTACCTCACTGGCAACTTGGTCTTAGTTTTTACCTGACCGAAGGCGAAGCTGGATTCAATAGAAGCTATATTGGGTAGGCGGGTTAGTTGTTTACGGATGAACTGCTCGTAGCTTTTTAGCGATTCACTGACTACATGCAATAGGTAGTCGTGATTGCCCGTCATCAGAAAACACTCTAACACCTCGTCAATCACTTCAATGTGCTGCTCAAAGTCTCGCATGTTCTCTTCTGTCGGCTTTTCAAGTTTCACCAACACAAACACATTGACTGGCAGGCCACACGCTTCTTGGTCGACACTGGCGTGGTAACCACGAATTATCCCTTGTTTCTCTAATGCTCGAACTCGGCGTAAGCAAGGAGAGGGCGACAGTGCTACTCGATCGGCCAACTCTTGATTAGACAGCCGAGCGTTGTTTTGCAGTTCAGCCAGTATTTTCTTGTCGATCTCGTCCATTGGCATAATCCATCAATATTGAATTTAGTTTGGCAATATTATTGCTCAAAGTGTATGTCTTACTTCGCAAATAGCAATTTTTAACATCTGCCCAAAACTAAAATTAAAGAAGGAACAACAAGCATGGAATGACTTAGGAATTATGAATACTTCAACTCAACTTAGCCCGCTGCGTAAAACCACCAAACACGAACAAGCAGAAGCTCTTGCCGTTGAGCAAGCAAAGCATTTTGGTATCGTCCCAAATAGCGATTACGGCATCACGCTGATTGAACTGGCGACGACACTGTACCAAGCCAATACCAAGACACACGATCTTTGGGCATTGACGGTTGATGGACTTTCAGAGCTCGATAAAAGTGACCGAATCGCTTGGTTTAACGCCAAACGTTTTTTGTCATTCCAGATCGCTAAGATCCTCGATAATCTGCAAAACCCAATGCGCGCCACTTACCAGTCTATTGCCACCAATAATGGTAATTTTGCGTCTAAAGGTGCGTATCCAATTTTCGATAATGTCGCTGCTATATTTTCTGCAAGCCCTGTGATTACACGTACCGCGACCTATTTGTTTGCGTGTACAGAATGGATTGAAGATGCGTTTAACGGTAAAGAGCCGTTGCACGATATATATTCTCGACTGCTTAACCCTACATCGATTTCACTGGCTAACCATATGGTTGATATCGAGGCAGGCTCTAGAGCCAACGAATACCTCGCATGGAACTTTAACTCGGGTATGGCGGCTATTGATGGGTTGTTGAGCCACTTGCTCGGGCATGAAGACATTGTTTTGGCTTCACGCAATATCTACGGTGGTTCTTACCAGCTGTTGGAAGATTGGTTTGGAAAACCTTCTAATCTGAATGTCGCGGTAGAGTGGGTGGATGGTTACTCCGGTGATGAGTTTGCGACGCGCCTTGATGAGGTTGCTGATAAATACGCAGATCGCATCGCTGCAGGTAAGAAAATCTACGTTTACCTAGAGTCACCGTGTAACCCGCATGGATACGTGTTGGATGTTGCTAGCATCAGTAAAGCTGGTCACTCTCGTGGTTGGGATGTGATTGTTGACTCAACAGTGGGTACACCATTGTTGCACCCAGTACTAAAACGTGACGATGTGATGGAAAGACCAGATTATGTGATTCACTCCTACACCAAAGAACTGGCGGGTTCTGGCACCACAACTGCTGGGGTTGTGATTGGTCGCAATGAGACTATGTTTGTGCCAAAAGGAGAGGAGGTCACTTTCACCAAGCCCAACGGTGATGAGGCCAAAATCCTATGGAACGAAACGCTGTTTTGGAATGTGTACTACATTAAGGGTGCATTCCTAGATGCAGATAAAGCGTTTGAAGTGCTCAATGGTATGAAAACGTATGAGATGCGAGTGGTGCAAAAAACGATTAATACACTGACTCTCGCGAAGATCTTTGATGCTCACCCAGACATCAATGTGTCGTGTCCTGCTTTGCCAGATAGTGATAACTATGAACACTGCCAGAACAACATGTACTTGGGGCTACCAGCGGCGCTTTTCACTATCGATATGGAAGGCAATGGCGACCGTGCGCCAATCAATCGAGATGGCTTCAAACAGTTCTTCGACATGCTTGAGCCCGCTATCGGCATGCAAGTAAGTTTAGGGCAAACCAATACAGTGGCGCTGTGTCCAGCACTGACTACGCACTCAGAACTCAGTGATGAAGCGCTCAATGAAGCCGGTATCAAACCGACGACAATGCGTATCTCTATTGGCTTGGAAGATCCGAGAATGTTCATCGCTCATATTGTCGAGGCCGCTAAATTGTCTATCGACCGCAACCACGTAGATTTCTCATCCAGCTTCCCGAGTAGTGACAATATCGATGAAATCTATATGCAAACTTATATGGATGTACACCAGAGGTTTGTGAAAAGCTTGCCGAAGTTCAGTGAGCTGAGTCAGTAACTTAGGTCAGTTAACAAGATTAGTCAGTTAAAGGCCGTCAATAAAAAAGCACCCAGCTGACTCAATAGTCGGTAGGGTGCTTTCTCGATGATCATATTGGTTTACCAAGTCACTTACTATTTAGGCTGGTGGCCTGTCTTCTTCGCAAGTTCTTGCATAGCCTCGGCAAACGTAGTTGTTCCGCCTTTCGCTTTAACCTGAACCACCTTATATCCTTGGCTTTCCAGCGCTTGGCGCTCTTCTAAAACGGCTTTGTCATCTGGTTGACTGCCTTGCACAGGCTGATGAATGTAATACCCTTCTAATTGACCATCTTCGACCAGTTGGTGGTGTTTCAGTGCATTGATATCAAAATTCATAGTAAGTCTTTTCGCTTTAAATGGAGAGTCTCTGTGGCAAAGGCCGCGAGTCTTTATAATTTTATGGTTTGTACAATAGGCATTTTAACCATAAGAAGCTAGCGAAAATTAAGCAATCCAATGGAATGAAGTCGGGTGGTCTTACTTCTTCAATCTCTTATTGAACGCTGGGAAGGAAAGGGGAGGAACTGAATGCGAACGTTTCAATACACCCTTATCTGACCTTTTCGTTCAACCATTGAGCGAAATCGGTACAAATCATCAACCTTTCCAAATGTGGAATCCTCACTTCTTTTATTGGCTCTGTTTTCCATTTGTGAATGGTTATAACCTAGTTTTCGTAGAAAAGAGAATCGAATAAGCCGTGAGCGCGGCGCTTTATAACGAATGAAAACTAGGTACAAGCATGAACGAAAACTTTTATAGATACGCGATTTACACTGTTTTTTCAGCGGCAGCATTGTTCTCCGCTTTTTTAGTCACCTCAGATAATGTTTCCCCTTTTACCACTCAAGCGACTTTGTATCGTAACGTCGCGACCATTGCGCCAGAAGTGTCCGGCGTAATTACCGACGTCATGGTTAGTAATGGCGAGTTGGTTGAAAAAGGTCAACCATTATTTGCTATCGATGCCAGTAGCTACCAATTGAAAGTGGCACAAGCGCAAGCCGAACTGCATCAAGCGCGTGATTCTGACTCAGCGAAATGGCAGCAATTAGCAGCAGCGAAACAAACACAAAGCCAACGAGAATTCGAATATCACAACGCGAAACAGAAACTCGCACGTAACCAAAAACTGCGTAACAAAGGGCTTGCGACTGAACAAGATCTTGATGATGCAATCACCAATACACAAGTTGCGAGTAGTGCGGTTGAAGCTGCGAACGCGGAAGTGAAACGCATTGAGGTTGAGTTATCGACCCAAGACCGCACAGCGGCCATTGAATTAGCAGAAGCAAAACTTGCCAGTGCGGAACTGGATTTAGGCCACACTCAAGTCGTCGCGCAAACGGAAGGTGTCGTGACCAACTTACAATTGCAATCGGGCAGTTATATCACTCAAGGCACTTCATCATTGCTGCTGGTGGACGAAGCTCATGCGTGGATCAGTGCAGACTTCAATGAGAAAGGCATTGATAAGCTTACTAATGGCCGCGAAGTTTTGGTCTCTTTTGATGCGTTACCGGGCAAAGTCTTTACGGGTGAAGTGAGTAGCCAAGAGCGTGCGATTTACGACACCAATAATGCCAATGGCAAGCTGTCTAGCGTGACTAATGATACGCGTTGGATCCGTGAGCAACAGAAAGTACGTACCCGCATTACCGTTAACGAACTGGGTCCTTCGATGATCTCAGGTTCACGAGCGAGTGTGATTGTTGAAAGCGGTAACCCAATAATGCACGTTATTGGCTCTGCTTGGATTCACTTGGTTTCAACATTTCGCTACATCTACTAGTAGGAGATGACGATGTGGACATTTGAAAACACCGCACAGGGTCATTCTCAACGTAATGAAGCGCTGCGTGTCGCACTTACTGTGACGATTTGTATGGTGTTGGGAAAGCTACTAAACCTAGACTCTCCCGTTTATCTGGCGTTGTATCCAACCATCATCATGACCAAGAATAAAGATTACTCTTGGCTTGGCCTGATCCGTACTTTGTCACCCACTTTATTGGCTGCAAGTACAGCGCTGGTGGTGACTGAGGTATTTTCACAGCATCCGTTTGTGGTGTGGACCATTAGCCTGTTCTTCTTCGATTTTATGCGTCGTCGAGCTACTACACCGGCAAAGAAAGGTCAAATGTTGATGCCAACTTTCAACTGGATTTTGATTGTCGTGTTTGCTCAGCACACCACCATGGATATGCCGATGCGTATTCATGAAATTTTGTTATCCATGTTGATTACCATGGTAGTAGCAAAAACCATGGTGGCTCTGTTCCCTGTTGAGCAAGGAAGCAAGCCTCCTGTATTTAAAGAACAGCCTGTCACATTTGAGAACAGAGCAATTTCACTCGCGTTGATTGGTCTTGGTTTGGCATTCTTGATGATTGTCGACATCATCTCTGCAACGTTCTGCATGGTGCCAGTGATTGCTGCTGCAACCCAAACCACACACAAAAGCTTTATCGACGTGGTTGACCGCCGTTTTCAAACTCAAGTGGGCGGCTGTGCATTCGCCGTGGTGTTCACCTTGTTGATGGCAGGGCATCAATCTACATTCGGTTACTACACCATAGTGTTGGGTTTATTTGCCTTTATGATCACCGCATCAATGGCCAAAGCGAAAGGTTCAGCCAGAGACATTCATGCCGATGCGTTATTGGCGACTATGCTGCCGATTCAGTTGTACATGACCAGTAGCAATTTAGGGTTGGAAAGTACCTTCCTACGCGCTTGGGAGCTGACTGTGACTTTGTTTGTGCTGTGGGCTTTGTGTCATTTTGTTCGTAAGCCTAATGGTGAAGAGCCGGCACTCGCTCGCTAATAATCAAATCCGGCCAACCGATTATGGTCTGATTTGATTGCGCCTTTCATAAAATTAAAAAATGCTTTTACTTTGGCTGAATCTTCTAAATCTTTATGAGTCATCATCCATAGGTCTGTATTTTGGTGCATCACTTCCATATCTACTCTTTGCAGAGTTCCCTTACTGTTACCTAAAAAGCAGGGTAAGTAGGCTAACCCCATCTGATTTTCAGCCGCGATGATCAGGGGCTCAAAAGAGTCGGCTTTCATGACAATTTTGTCTTCCGAAATCAGTTCAGAAACCTGTAGCGAAGCACTGCCTCTATGCATCATTAACCAAGATGCAGACTTTAAGGGGTGCTTACTCTTAAGGCCATTTATATATTCTGGCGATCCGTAAACACCAAAGGCAATTTTACTTAACTTGGTCCCAACTAAATGGGCTGGCAACTCATTTGCCGGGCGAATCGCGATATCTGCATCTAGGTGTGAAATATCCAATTGACGAGATGTGAGGCTGAGTTCTAACTGAATTTTTGGATAAAGCCGATGAAAAGCAGCCAAATGAGTACCCAGAATGAGGCGAGATAACGCATCGGTCGTCGTTATTCTTAGCGTACCTTCTAGCTTCAATTCCTGTCCAAAAACCTTGTGCTCCAATTCTCTTACTGTGGATTCGATAGCGAGAGCTGACTCCAGAAGCTTTTGCCCTTCAACCGTTAGTTTGTATCCGGTAGGAAGTTTATGGAAAATTCGTAATTTGTGACGATACTCAAAGGTGTCAATACGACGTAAAACGGTGCTGTGGTTTACACCAAGTGCTCTTGCCGCGGCCGACAGGGATCCTTCATTCGCCACTGTTAGAACATATTGCAGGTCATCCCATCTTATGTTGTGCATTTGCGCATATCCAACGTGTTCAATTAGTGAGTTTACCAAAAATTTAGCACAGCTATAGTTATCTCAACAAGGCAACAAACAGAACTGAAGTTCAAAGCATGCACTGATGGCACTTTTAATCTCCCACGCATTGAGCTTCAAAATTGACAATCAGGAGAAAGAAAATGTTAAAGAAAAATCTACTTATCGGTCTAGCGAGTCTTCTGGCTTTCTTTCAATTCACTCCAGCCCTTGCAGATGAAACAAAAGCAGTCGATTCAGCAAAGACACTAGAAACGGCTCAAGCATTCTTATGGGCGGCAGGCTCAGGTGATATGGCAAAACTCGAGTCATTAATGGCCGATGATTTTGTCTGGCACAACGAAGGTGACGCCGACATCCCTTGGATCGGTAACTGGGAGTCAAAAGAAAAAGTGCTCAACACTTTCTTTCCTCTATTTGGCGCAGGTTTGAAAGTCACAAGCTGGTCAACAGACTATAGTTTTGTAAACGGCGACCAAGCAGTATTCATGGGCAGCATGAGTGCCATTGCGAATGAATCTGGTGTAGACACGGGTAAATTCAGCTGGGCGGTTCGAGTTCAGGTTGAAGATGGCAAAGTGAAGAGTTGGAACTGGTTTGAGGATAGCTACGCAGTATCTAAAGCTTATCACGCCAAACAGTAACCACAGTGACCAATTAGGTTGTAAAGGCTCGATATGCTGTAGACGTATATCGAGCTTAACTTGGTTTTGAATAGCGACGCGAAGAGCCTATTCAACAATCCGACAGTTAAAAGGACACCTGAGACAATCTAGTTCTGAGTTTCAGTGTACGAGCCAAATAACGTACTTTGGCACTATTAAGTTTGGAGAAACTATCTATGAGCAATAAGCTAGCGAATGCGACTAATCTGTATATGGAAGGTATCCGAGATGGTCATGCATTAGAGGCGGTAACGAAGTACACCGGTCAACGTTATACTCAACATAGCACTGGGGTTCGCAACGGTATTGATGGTTTTGTTGAGTTCTTCGAACCGTTCTTAAAACGCTGCCCTGTTAGAGACATAAAGATCATACGTTCAATCGTCGATGGCCAATTCGTGTTTGTTCAAGCATTCCAAGATATTAATAATGGCGAATATAAGTGGGTGACTACGGATCTATTCGATACCGATAATGACGATAAAATTATTGAACATTGGGATGTGATTTCTGCCTTCGAAGCTCAACCGACGGAAGGGGAAGGTCGACTGCAAGGGCCAATCAATCATACTGACTTAGATAAAACAGAGGAGAATAAGAACCTTATCCGTGATTTTTTATGTGATGTTATGGTACTAGGGCAGAAAGACAAGCTATCAAAGTATCTCCAGCACGAAGAGCTAGCCGTTTATCAAGCCTCAGATGTGAGCCCTTTAGATAGCTATATTGGTGGCTATGACCAAGTGTTCAAGATTGTCGGTCAAGGTAACTTCGTAGCAGCTTACAGCCGAGTTATTGATAATGGTCTCGAGGTTGCGCGTTTTGATCTATTCCGAGTTGAGGGAGGTCAAATTAAAGAGATATGGGTAAACCAAGAGCCCGTGCCACCAAAAGCAGAATGGGTAAATGGCGGGAAGTTCTAGAGTCGCTTTAAGGGAGTTACGCCAATAATGCTATCGCTAAAACAAACCGAAAAATGCGTATCCTTGCTAACCTTACTTGTTGTGTGTGTTTAACTTCTTGAATCTTAGCCAACATGTTTTGTGATGGAAGAATATTTACACTGTTTTACAACTCGCCTTAACGCTCAACAATGCAATCGCGCCCTTGAGATTTTGCGTCGTAGAGGGCGTTATCCGCTCTTTTAATTAATGAATTCCAGTCATCGTTTATGAGGGCTTGAGTCACTCCAATGCTGACAGTATACGTGCCAGAAGAGAGCTCTTGATTGGAGTTGTGTTTTGCGTGGTTTCTTATTCTTTCAGCTATCTGCATTGCTTGAACTTTATTCGCTCTAGGTAACATGACAACAAACTCTTCTCCACCATAGCGAAAACAGAAATCGCTTGTGCGGCATGTATCTTCAAGAATTTGACCAAAGTGCTTAATCACATCATCTCCCTTGTCATGACCATAGGTATCATTAATTTTTTTGAAGTGATCTAGGTCGGCAATCAGTACAGAAATGTCACTCTCTCGGCCTGGTTGAACAAGCTTGGGTATCAGTTCTGCTAGGCCTCTACGGTTATAAAGGCCGGTTTGTTCATCAGTGATCGATGAACGATAGGTCTGCTTCAACAAACGATCAGTTAAGATCCAAAACACTGAAAATGCGAGGCTAACAATTGTGATTGTCATGATAACGAAAGACAATTTATGAATATCTGATATCAGGTAATAGTTCGAATTCGTTCCTTTGGTATGAGCAAGTACGCCCCTAATTGCCATATAGAGAATGTTGATAAACAGGGTCAGATTCAACAGACACTTTGCTTCTCTGTTATCGTGCTTTTCCCCTGAATAGTTTGCACAGAGGGCTAAGATACATATCGTCACAACGAGAATACTTCGAGCCTCGATCCTAGAAGTTACAGAAGGCGCAATTAGGGCGCTATAAAGGAAGAAGCTAATGCCAAGGGAGCTAATGATGATTGATATTACGAGAAAAGATCGACTTGCTCCGCGTAACACGGTTATACCGACGAGTAACAAACCAAAAGCCGTTGCGTATGCACCATTGGAAAGAAAAACAATGGATTCTGAAGATTGAGTAACGCCGAACGAAAGCGGGGTAACACTGGCTCCTAACAGCAAAGCAGCATAAGCAATATAATTTACCCCTAACGTGGTGCCTGCGAGTATATATTTATGCGTTAACAACATAGCACTCGCAACCGTAGCTGCTAACAAAGAGGTATATATAGCTAAGGTGTGTACATCCATGAAATCACCAACAACGTAAAAATGAACTCTCTCAATTCAGTATTGCGCAATTTGTATTATGAATGTTTAGTAGTTAATCATTATTAAACTATATGCTGATGCAGATCAATTTTTGCTCAGGTGCATTTGTAAGCGTAGGGCAAGGTGCGAGTTATTCAGGAGCCTAACCTTAGCTTTGTTATACCTTTATTTTAAATTCTCTAAGCCCGATGTATCGACGCCTTTTAAGGTGTCTTTTGCTACTTCATCTAAATCCGTCGTTGTCGATTTTTGAGGATAACTAGCAGCGGCACCTTTACCGATCGCTGTTGCTTCTGCTTGTAGCTTTTTCCCCTCAGACTCACCCGCGATCCAGCCTTGCTTGTAGTCACTGTCTGATTCAAAACGCTTTCCATCTTTTATGTAGTTTTCGAAGCTATTGCCGCTTTCTTGCATGCCGCTATGCCTACCGTCATGAAAACCTTGTATCTAAGAGGTGTTGTGACCACTCTCAATCAAAGCACTATCACTTGTTCCGCATCCGGACAAAAGAAAAACCAATAAGATTAAAAACAGTTTATTCATACTCAAAGCCTCGGAACTCAGTCGTCTAAATGATAAGAATAGACCAAGATCATCTCGCAAAGGCATAACAGCGCTCTAGGCGGGAAAGCTTGTTTGAGAATCATGATATTCAAAACTTGAGAGAGTAGAGTTACTACTGCCTTATTAGATCTAGAACGATAGCAAATCACTGGGTGGTAATTTGCTATCAATTACAGAGTGAATATCCGTTGTGCATATTGGTAAGTTCAAGAATTAAGACGAGGTGACTTATTGCTTATTTGAACGGTTAACGATAAAACTCAATATCACGACTGCAATACTAAAGCCCACAACACCAATCCAACCCGCACGTTCAAATACCTGAATTCCCACAAATGAACCAAACGCACCACCGAGATAGTAGCCAAGCATATAGATTCCGTTGATACGACTTTGAGCTTGTGGGTCAATTGAGAATACGCGTACTTGGTTCGATACTTGAGCGCTAAATACCCCAAGGTCGATGAGAATGATACCGACGATCAATCCAGCCAATGTGTCAGCGAAAAGCCCCGATATAATAAAACCAGCAGTAATAATAACTAACGCCATACTGATCATGTTTCGAGAGCCAAACTTGCTCACCAGTGACCCTGAAACTTTTGCTCCAATGACTCCAGCAAGAGCAATAACACCAAACATTCCTGCCTGTTGTGCATTGTAGTTAAACGGAGATTCACTGACATGCAGAGCTAACGTCGCCCACAGCGCATTGAACGAAGCAAACCAAAGCGCGCCAGTTAAAGCGGAAGTACGCAGTGTCGCATGCTGCTTGATTAACGTGGCCATGCTCGCAACCAGTTTAAGGTAAGGTATTTTCGTTGTCGGCGTGTTCGTCGGTAAAAAGGCATACAGCAACACACCAAAGACCATCGCAATAATTGCTGACATCATAAATACCGCGCGCCACCCAAACTGCTCACCGATGAACCCACTGAGTGTACGCGAAAGCAAGATGCCCACAGTTAGGCCTGTCATTAATGTGCCAATGACTTTTCCTTTCGTTTCTGGAGTACTTAGTGACGCTGCAAATGGAATCAGCTGCTGAGTGATGTTGGCACTCAAACCAATCGCAAAACACGCAACAACCAGAGCCACTAAGCTAGATGCAGTAAACGCGACAAAAGATGACAACACCAACATGACAGACAAGATCGCTATTAGGCGTCTGCGGGGTAACGTGTCTCCTAAGGGCGATAAGAATAGCAATGCCACGGCATAACCAATCTGACCGGCAGCTGGCACTGCGCCTAGCTGTTCGCTTGTTAACCCTAGCTCTGCGCCGATCTTAGGTAAGATGGGTTGGTTATAATAAAGGTTTGCAGCAGTTGCCGAGACTGCGCTCGACATCAGTAATAAACGTCCTGTGCTCAACACTTCTGTAGTCAATTTTGACATGGTGACACCTTAACTTTGGTTCATCGTTTTAATGAATGATTTCGATGAGCTAAGTCTAAGGTTAGCGATTGAATAACAAAAATAACCATTTGATTTAAATTCTATACGAATCTGGTATAGATAACTTTCTAAGCCATGTTTTGTTGAATCGCCTCAATTTCACTCTGTACGACAGCAACAAAGACACTGGCTGTAGGGGATAGAGTATGCGAATGGTGTGTCATCACTAATGGCATTTGTACGTCCACAGATTCAAGATTAACAAATACACATCCCTCACTGCGTAAATCACGAATTGCATGCGGTGCGATAGATACACCTAAGCCAGAAGAGACTTGGGTTAACACGGTTTGCATGTTGTTGGGTTGTTTTTTTATATTTGGAGAGAATCCAGATAGGTCACATTGAGTAATGATGGAGTCAAATAATCCTACCGCTTGTTCACGTTCAAATAAGATGAAAGGGTCTTGCTGCAGTTGTTTCATTTGAATGGTGGAGTATTTAGCCAACTCGTGGGTGACGGGCAAAACAGCAACAAGCTTATCTGTATAAATCGTCACCGAGGTGTAATCATCAACAAGCAGGTTCGGCAGTGGGCGAGAGAAGCTAATATCGATCTCTCGTTTGTCCAGAGCTTCGATCTGTTCAGAAGCCGTCATCTCAACAAGATCAACATCAATATTGGGGTTTTCAGCAATATACTGTCGAACTAAACGAGGCAAAAAGCTCAGAGTTGCGCCTCCAAGATAACCAATAGTTAAAGTACCAATACAACCAGAAGAAGCTCGAATCGCGGACTGTTTTGCTTGTTCCGTTTGTTCGATGAGTCTAATCGCATCTTTAAGTAAGTGCTGCCCTGCGGCGCTAATGACGACTTCGCGAGATGTACGGAAAAATAGGCTCACTCCAAGTTCGTGTTCAAGGCTTGTGATATGGCGGCTAATGGCAGGTTGAACGGTATTTAACTCTTTTGCAGCTTTTGAAAAACTGCAATGTGTCGCGACAGCCACAAAGCTTTTTAGTACTTTGATTTCCATATAGCCTCAATATAAACCTAGGTGATAAAAAAGCGCTAACTTGCGCCTATATTGCTTTTATTATCAATCACAAAGACCTTGCTAGCAAACCTTAGGGTAATAACGTTTGCAAGGCTCTGGTCACTTGTGAGAGTGGGGCGATAATCCTACGTATTCAGCTTTCAAGCTTTCTGTTTTCTAGATAATTCTTTTTCAAACTTTTAGTTTTCGAGCTCTTCGTTTTCGAGATTGCGCCGAACTAAATCGTGCATTTGTTTTACAGTCATCAGTGCTAACCAGGTAATTTCTTCTACTGAACGTTGACCCGTTGTGGAAGTTGGGTTGTGGGCTTCAATCACAGATTGATAAATTGAATCGCCGCAAGCCTCTTCTATTGGCATAGCTCTATATAGTTTGGTTTATTTGAAAGCTAATCTATGAGGTTTAAGACAGTAAGATAGGGTTCAAAAATAGACAGCTTGGTAGTTGATGGAATCAGTACAGAACGAGATTCGACTTAATCCTATCTTCTCGCTGCGATTGTATTCATTGATCGAGTGGTCAAAGCCATAGGCTGTCGACGGGGCCATATATTGAGTTATGCCTTGCTGTGTCGCTGTTATTTCATCATGGCCATGACCGCAGAACACGTCACGAACGCGATATTTTCGAAGCACTTTCATCACATCAGTATCGTTCTCTAGGCGGATCGCTTTCATCCAATCTGCACCGACTGGAATGACAGGGTGGTGAACAACCACGATAGGATCATTGGCCTTTCTCAATTGTTGTTTTAGCTGAGCCATGCCGCGGTTATCAATACGCCCTGAACCAAGTGGGTGGCGGCTGTCTAGCGGCTTGAAGCTTGAGTCTAGGAACACAAACTCTCGTTCACCGATGGTGGCTTTGTCGGTGACATAAATCGTCGAGCCTTTTAGCTCTGTGCGCATTAAGCGAGAGTCATCATGATTACCCGCAATCACGTAAATGGATTGGTCGCTAATGTGTTGCCTAATGAATGCCTCTAATCGAACGTAGTCGCCAGACTTTGGGTTACAACAAATATCACCAGTCAGAAAGATGGTCTTGCATGCCGTGTCTTTGTTGACGTATTCCAGTGCTCTGCGCAGGTTCTCATAGCTGGATTCATCGGAAAGGTGGCAATCACTGATTTGGTACACGGTATTCATTGTTATTGTCCGGTAATTCGATACGTAGAATTAAAAGTGATAGAAAAATGCCTGCTAAATCAGCAGGCATTTTTTGGTGTTATTTCGCTTTTGATGCGGCGTGGTGTTCAATCATGAAGGCAATAGCTTCATCGTTTAAACAAGATTTACTCACATATTGGCGCTGTTTACCGATATGCAGGATAAAACCAAGATCGGTCTGCTCAAGTTGGTCGATGTCACTCCACGCGATGGTGTTGGTCGCTTTGTGGTTTTTGTAACTTACTCCGTTAGCGTCACCTTGAAAGACAATTTTGCTGCCTGCGCCTGAGCTGATTTTTTGTCGCCATAACCACCAGGTTCTTTTGCAGTACACACTGAATGCTTCAATCACACTCAAAACAATAAAGAACCAGCCAACATAGCCGTTAGGTAATAGTTCAAACTCCAGCAGAACCACACCAAAAATAAGAAACAGTATTCCTTTTAAGTAGGCTTTTGGAAATTGAGTCGGAAGGCTAGTTTGATCATAACACTCCGCGAAAAACGTCTTGTCGAGTTTGTATTCTGTAGTGAAACCGGGTTCTTTAGACATGTGAGGCTACTTTATGGTTCTCTGTGAATGGGCTGTCAGTGGGCAGGTGTCCCACGCTGCAATTTTGCAACTTGATTATTGTATCGCTTCTCACTGTTTTTATTTAGATATTTTGGCTCTGTTTTGTAAATCGATGATACTTAACGGGTCTATTCTAACTTTAGCTATCAGACTAGTGTAGGGGCATCTTTAAAGTCACCTAAAAAATTGGTGATGGGATGGATAGACCTGTGGAGTCACCCGGTTGTTGGGACTACTGGCATTTTTGGATAAAACTTTGATCTCATTTTGTTGGTTGATGGAGTCTATAGTGATTAGTGTGCTTTATCACTGCTGTTGAGGGTGCTCTAACAGAATAAATATATGAAGCTTGCAAAGTTCATCACCGTTCACTCTGAGAGGCCATGCCCAAAGCGATACCTTGGGCATGGCCTTATTCTATTTCAGTTTTAGGATCAGTACTCGATGAATAATGACACCTGCTTAACGTTAATGAAGAAACTTCTTTCATAGGGATAAGAGGTAAGAGCAATATCTAGTTTGTTCAACCCAGACACTCTCTTCTCATTTAATGCTTCTAATAGTTTAGAGTTGGTAAACCTAAGCGTTTGACCTGCTTCTACGTTGTTGAATGTAGTAAGTGGATTACTCCATGCTGCACATATTGTAAAAGACTCACAGAACGTGTCGTAATCCAGTGTGTTTGGAGACCAAGTTTGATTAACGATATGCGCAGTTACATTGTTGAATGGAAATTGAAGAGTTGAATCTCCGAAATCAACAATAAGCGTTGCCTGTTTAATTTTCCCTCGAACCTCACTTAAGTCAAAACTCGCTAGTGTTTCGTAGTCGTATGGGATTGAAGCCCCCGCTCTTAAGTAACCACCGACACGATGTTGCGTGACATGTGTTGCCGGGGTTGCTTGCCAGTTTTCTCTTTCCAAACCGAATAGGTTAGAGGGGAGGGTCACATTCACTGGCGGACTGAAATCAGAGGCTTGGTATGGTGGAGTTTGACCGAGAACTCCTTGTCGATAGGAGTCAACGCCACTGTAGATTAGCAGTGCGTTCAGTTCATAAGGACCATCGGCTTGCTTAAACGTGTCACCAGGAACGGTAAACTTGATGGTGTTTTCGCCAGCCTCAAGCGGTTCTTGGAAACTCACTAGCTCTAAATACTCTCCGGCTGCACCAACGATATTTACCGAACCTGTGTAAGTTCCACTGCGCGTAACATGGATAGGAAACTCAAAACTCAGCGAATCAATGTAGGTTCCATCTTGCGACATAGTCGGTGTGGTGACTAAACTCCCCGTGACTTCAATCGGTTCGCGGCAACGCTCAAAAGATGCTAAATCAATAAATTCTTCAAACTGAATTCGAGGGGCTGAAATTCGTATGTCATCTTGAGTGATTGCGTAGATGATCGTCGGGTTGGAGGTCAAAGTAGACGCTGAATCAAACGCGCCAAAAATATCTTCAGTTGAGTACTGTAGAGTGACGATTTGCTTCGCAGGTTTGAGTTGCAGACGTTTGCTTGTGTTGAGCTCGTCAATTCCATCGGTGAGGTAACCATGAATGGCAAAATCCCCCGCGGATTTAACATCAAGTTCCAAGCGCTGCTCTAAGGCAATAACACAGCCTTCAGAGGAAAACAGTGGAGCGAGTGAGAGGCTGACAAATTCAATGTCAGAGGGTAGTACGTGGATTTTTTTACTTGTCTGGCGAGTGATAGTTGTTCCATATTCTTCAAAAGACGTTATGCCTTCAATTAGATAATCCCCTTCAGCGGGTGGAACGAAAATATTGCTGTAGACACCATCTTTAGCAATAGCATCGAAATTGACACCCTCATCTTTAAGCGTCAGGCGTGTTTTTATTCCAGCTTCATCAATGATCACTGCGCTGGTTTGGGCACCTGTGATTGGATTCCCTTTGTTTGTCAGTAATGCAGAAACGGGAACTGGTTCACCGACCACAAATTGGTTTGCAGCTATCGCCATGCCAAACGCAATAGGGGATTGGATCGCAACCTGAGCAATAATTACTGTGTTGTAACTTGGGTTTGGAAAATCAACGACGATCTTCCATTCGCCAGGTTCAGGGTTAGTTACTTCAGGCAAAAATAAATAGCTGCCCGGTAGCGGCGGACTTTGTGTGTCACCTGAAAGTATGTTCGCTTGCACATCATTGGATGATGTTGCGACTTGCCCGTTAGGCTTGACTAAATATACGGTTGCATCATCCAACGGCACGATGATTTCTGCTTTTAGGGCTTCCGCTTTGTCGATGGTAAATAGCATTGTGACTTCGTTATCGTTACTAGTCACTGGTTGAGATAGTGTCGTGCTTGTACTCATCCCAACGGGTATTGCATTACTGGCGATAGCCGGTGTGATGAAGGTACAGAAAAGACTGAACACCATCACTAATTGCTTGATGAATTTCATTGTGGCCACTCCTTAGCGCATTGAAATAATTTGTTGTAGAAAATGTTCAACGTTTTGTCCCGTTTTCATTGTTGAGTGGTTAGCCAATACGTTACCCAATGCATTGGTATAACTTGGGTTAGCGCTTGCCAAGGTCACAACAACATCATTTTCTTGCGGTACTGTTTGAATGGCTTGGTAACTGACTATGGTGATTGGATGAGCTTGTGGTCCATGCACACTTGGCATTGTGACCGATTGAGTTTGAGTATCGAGGTAGGCCGCAGAACTAAAGCTTCTTAGCGCCTGCCAAGCGGTAACGCCTGCCCAACGCGATCCCCACGGGAATAGGCCAACGATATCAGGATCTTTCTCAATAACACCGTCTTGGTTGAGATCGGCATTTGCCCCAATAGAAAATGTATTTGCAATATTGCCGCGAGTACGCATTTGGATCGCGTTTGATGCTGTATCCGTTGTTAGATCACGGATACCAGGCATTTTAGGACCCGCAAACGGAATATTTGGGAGTTGCATGTACTTGCCAGCGTAATTATTTGGATCGGTACTGACGTTACTGTAGATATCGGCGTAGTGGTCCATTTTTATCACCGACAAATCTGCTGCGACGCTACCAAGGTGAGGTGTGGAGAAAGTAGAAAGGGAGGTTATCTCAAAGGAAGGGCTAAGTGCTTTGAGGTTTTGGGTATCTAGCCCGCCTTTACTGTGTGCAATGACGTGAACTTTGTCGGATTTCAACTCATCGAGAAAACCCTGAATTTTGTTGTTCAAGATATTAGCGTTAGTCGCTGTGGTTCCATTTTTGTCAGCAGAGAAACGAGTATAACGAATGCCATAGTCATCAAGTGTAGAAAGCACGCCTGGAGCCGTATCATCATCCCAAGTGTCTGATTGTGCAGCAATGCCATGAGCAAGAATCACAGGAATGGCAACATCAAACTCGATTGAGACCCAATCGACAGACATACACCAGTTGTCTCCCGTATTGCCAGTATCAATATCGACGCGAATCTCATTGTTTTGGCCGAACTTGATATCACTGATATCGACTTGAAGGTTAGTATCCGTCCAACGGTTATCAGCGCCTTGCAGCGTACCTAAAGACTTTCCGTTAAAAGATACGATATCTATTTCTGGAGCAATATTACTGACGTTGGCATTGGAGTCTATGTCGAAGACCGGCATGCTGATCCTTGCGTTAGAACCGATAACGCCTTTTTGCTGCATATCGCCCAGTTTACTCGGAGCAATTCTCCCGTCACTTTGTAAAACGTTGGGGCTGACAACCATAGGAACAGGTAAAGAGATAAGTAGAGGTCCGCCAGAAGCATAGGTACAACCGGTATCCAGACCAGGACCAGAATTGACAACATAAACGCCGAGTACTTCTTGCGGTGGGGCTATCCCAGAGCTTTGTGAACGCATCGAGAAATTACGCAATTCGTGTGAATCAGGTATATCTTCGGCACTCGCGAAACTCGGAGAAAGTAACAAAACACTGAGCGTGGCGCTCGGAATGTATAGTTTCATTTGTTTACCTTTGAGTATAGGTTATCCAAGAATTTGGTTGAAGAAAGCTCTATCTGTAGTTGTAAGGTAAAGGCTAGGAGTTTGATGTGAAATTTATTGGGTATAATTTCGGCTTGTTACTCAATTGATAAAACTGCTGCTCTATTTTTTTTCAAAATAGGAAGAGTGCGATCGCAGTTTCTGGATTGCGGAAGTTATGTCCTTATTTTCAAAAGGAGGGGGATAGTGCTCTAATATTGTTAGAACAATCTAAGTTAGTTTATGAAAGAGTAGCTAAGAATAGGAAAATCAAAGTTGGATGTAGGTTTGTTACAGAACTACATAGAGCGCGCTGTTCTGAATGGCTGACTACTAACCTAACTGGCTGTGCAAAGTTAGGTTAGTAGAAATTATGTGGCTGTTAATTCAGATTTGAGAGATAAGGGCTAGTGTTTTTTAGTAAAAATGGTAAAGGTCGCAATAAACTGAGGTTTGTTATTACATCGTTCGCTACATAGTGAAAACAGGCGACATACCGCTGTCTTGTCCACTCATTAGCAACAAGCCAATTAAGACAAGTAAAACACCACCGAATAGCTGTAAATAATGACCTGCGGCTTTTAGTGAAGCACTGTTATTCTTGTTACCTGCTGCCAAATAGCGTTTTACCAAGTTCTTGCCTGTTAGTGTCATTATAGCAATCGTCGAGGTTGTGAAAGCAGTACCAATCGCCATGGAAAAAGCACTGACAACACCCATCCAATATAGGCCAACCATGTTTGCGAAAAGCAGTACCATGATGGCTCCGGTGCACGGTCTTACGCCAATCGTCACTATAATTCCAGCATATTCTCGGAGCGTTGAGGCTTTGTTGATTGCGTCTGCATCGGCTACATGCTGGTGGCCGCACCCACAGTCGGCATGAGAATGATCTGCATGAGTGTTAGCTGCGGCTTGCATTGTGCTAGTAGCGTCGATTATCGGAGAAGGGGCTGATATTGATGAGCGAAGTGCCATTGGCGAACGCGCTGAAATTGTCGCAGCTGTGTCTGTTGCGAGTGTAGTGATGGCTTTCACTTTCAGCTTAGGCTTACGCATAGCGGTGTAGATGTTTTTCAAAGCCTTCCAACATATAAGTGCGCCGACGACCGCGACTAAGGCAAAGCTTAATGAAACAAACATATTCGCTTTGTCATTCACTACTCGCATGGAAGCACTAAAGCCCCACAGCAACACGCTTACTAGTAAGATTGCGACCAATGCTTGTAAAAAAGCGGAGACGACCGTAAGCACTAAACTCGCCTTGGCTTTGGTTGGGTGAGTCGCTAAGTAAGTCGACACGATAACTTTGCCGTGCCCAGGCCCCAAAGAATGAAGCATGCCATAGATAAAGCTGAACCCGATAAGGTAACTGCCTGCGCCCCAAGGGTTGGATTTAGCTTCATAGAGCAGGTCTGCAAGTTCTGAATTGACTTCTCTTTGCCATTGAATGCTAGAGATAACTAACGATGGCCACATGGACCACAGTTGATACGCACCAATAGCAATAAGCACGAACGCGCCAGCACCAATGAGGTAGTGATTGATTTTGGATTGATTTTTCTTCATTTAACAAGAACCTATATCTGAAATCTTTCTGTTAATTAGTTGCCATGCTTAATCAGCTAGACGCTGACTTAAAGGCTGAAACGAACCACTGCGACTAAGAAGCGGGAACCGCCGCACAATGAAGCTCAACCGATTGTGTAAACAGTTGGCCTAGCGTGTTATCTGGATCTGCATCGACAGGTAAAGACATTGCATAACTCATTTGCTCTGGCGTCGGGTTAGGCTCGATTAATTCTAAATGGCATTGTCTTGCTAGTTCAGGTGACAATGTCACGTCGCTGTTGGATAGCCACGACATGTCGACAAAGTAACTAGGGTCAAAAATCAATACGCGAAGCGAGTTTCGTGTCACAGGCTTAGGTTTAGAAAGTGGTAGGTCAAATGTTAGAACCATCTTGGCTTTATCACGCTCAAACTTTGCGTTCTCAACCACCTGATATTTGATGGGCTCTTCACCATCATAAAAGTACGTGAAGTAGTGCTCGTACATCATGTTTTCGATTACAGACGCAGCGAGCTTTTTGAATGTTTCAGTTTCTGTATCGGCAGAGACGTCTTCTCCATCCAACATGTACATCGAGGTCATTGCATCAAAAGACCACTCCATAGAGAGACCGGTGATCATGCCATTCTCTCCCTCAATATGAGTTTTCATCTCTATCCAAGAGTGAGGGTGGGCATATAGATTTGGCGCAAAACACAATAATGCTAGGCCAACAGTCAAGCCCTTGAGAGAGCGAAAGCATGTCGAGAAACGGCTTACATAGCGTGTGGAGAGGCGATTGATGACATCGATTAGAATAAATGGCTGTTTCATGAGAAATGATGGTAATTTAGTGTGATGTTATATTATAACAACTCGATGCGTTGTTCACTTCAAATTATAAGCTTGTTTACATTGAAGCCGACTGCAATTCTTGATTTTCAATCCAACCTATTTTTCCTATAAACATCTTTGATTGGTCCCTAATTCGACATTATTCAGACTAGTGTGTGACGTTGAATAGTCGATTAAGCTCTCGGTTGTGCGAGGCCTTTTTGTAATGGGTTTGAGCTTGGCTCTTGATAACAGGCATTAACAACGCAAAAAATACCCCCAGTAAAAATACTACCCCCTAGTATATATGGTTATTTGAAAGGTAACTGAGATAGGCTGAAGATGACGCTAAGTTTGGGTGCTTGTGATCTTAGTTATCGATCCAGTAAATCTTATTTTTCACATGATAGTTATTGGCATATGCTAATAATGGGGCGTATGCTGAACTTCTGATCATCAATAACAGGAAGTTACTATGTTATACGCAGTACCTTGTCGCGACCTTCATGTCGGCAACCATTTTGCTCGTTCCCCACAGATCGCGATTGTCGATGAGCAACGACAAATAAAGCAGATTGTTCCTTTGGTTGATTCCGACACCGCTTGCAATAAAAAGAAGCAATGGATCTCTGTCCTCCGTTCTTACGATGTGAAATCTGTAGTCGTCCGTCACATAGGGAAGAAGATGCTAGCGCACTTGTTCAACCACGATATTAGAGTTTTGGCATCAACAGGAAAGGCAGAAATAGGTGCTTTGGATTTTAGTAATCTGCAACAAGTGACCGATCTCGATTACGGTCGCGAGCCTCGCAACGTTTGTCACAGTAAAAAAGGGCACAGTCAGAGAGAGTGCAGTAATAAAGGGAGTAGTAAGAAAGGCTGCGGTGAGGAAGGGCGCAAGAAAGGCGCCGCGATTCTTATGGCACAGCCGAATCATTTAGGGGGTATTCGAGGGTTCCGACAATGACCTTTTTGTTGACGCTATTGGGGTTTATCGGAATCGTCGCGTTGATGGCGATAGGTGTGATTTTTTCTCGCAAGCCAATCAAAGGCAGCTGCGGAGGGCTTGCGCAGTTAGATATTGAGCGTGAATGCAATTGCAAAGATGTCTGTGAAGGGCAGAGTCGAAAGCTGTATCAGATCTCTGAGCCATCAAGCTGAGTATCGAGAATTCACTGTCATTGAGCTAGCTAACGTTGGGCTAGTTCGCGAGTTAAGCGCTTTGAATCACCAACGCGTGACCGTTGACGATGCACTTGGCGACTTTGGCTCGTGCACGCTTGATGATGTTGCCGAACGTTTGGCGAGACACCTGCATTTGTTCAGCTGCTTCAAGTTGGCTCAATCCTTCTTGATCAGCCAAGCGTAAGGCTTCTAACTCTTCTAATAGCAATTCTTCTTTATGAAGCTCGTCCATAGGAACGCCATTAGGCTTAAAACAAGAGTAAGCCGCTCGGGTGCATAACTGGCGATGTTTTTTTGGTCGAGCCATATTAATCTCTAGGTATTTAAGGTTAAAAGGTAAGTATGAAGGTTTTCATTCCACACAACCATCGGCGTTGCCAAGTGTGCAGCCAAGGTTTTTTTTCAGACAATCCAATAATATTTGAAGCTATTGGTGAGCACGAGGCTTTAGTTAAGCATGAGACTTTATCCAAGTATGAAACTTCAGCTAAATATAAAACCAGGGCAAAGATTGTACCAACAGATAAAGCTGAGGGCTACGATGGCATCATGCAGGGTGGCATTGTCACCGCGTTACATGACAGTGCGATGCTGCATTGTTTGTTCCAAAATAACATCACTGCAATGACGGTGAGTTTAGCGTCTCGCTTTCATCATCCTATTTCCATTGGTCAAGAACTGGAAGTTCGCGCCCAATGGGTCAAAAGCAGACGTAATATCTACTTCCTTGAAAGCCAAATTACGCAGTGCGGAAAGTTATGTTCGTCGGCACAAAGCCAGTTTATGTCATCTCACTAGTTACCGATCCGATGTTCCCTATGCCGTTAGTTTGTTACGCCCATTGTTTTGCACAATAAATAGAGGTTTTCTATAGTTAAGGTAATAACGAATAAAGCTAGGGCAGTATTGAATTTATCATAATCTTTCTTCACTTCTGATCGCGCTGATGTGTGTTCATTAGTCGAGCCTTCGTACTCGATTCAATTCATTGCTGCCTTCTTCTGGAGGGCTGCTGATGCACAAATATTTCAAATCGACACTCCGATACGGTGTCACTTCAATCGTTTCTCTTTTTCTATTCTTCAGTACTTTTGCCTCTTCTTCTCCACTTAAAGTCGGTGTTTACCTGTGTCCTCCTTTTGTGATCAGTTCGATGGAAAGTCAATGGAATGGCCTGAGTGTTGAGCTTTGGGAACAGATCGCTAAAGAAATGGACGTTGAGTACACGATAGAGAATCACCGTTTGGATGAATTACTCAATGCGATTGAAACAGAGCAAATCGACATCGGTGTCTCTTGTATTTCAATCACCCCAGAGCGTGAGTTGTTTGCTGACTTTTCCCATTCCTTTTATGAAACTCACCTCGCTATCGCAGTGAAGAAGCAAGGTTACCTTCATACCTTACACGCCATTTTCTTAAACCCTGCATTGTGGCTGATCATTGGCGTTATCGTCTTTATCTCTGGTGTGATTGGTGCCTTTTTCTATGTATTGGAGCACGGTGAAAATGAAAAGCTCTATTCGATGAAAAGCCGAACGGGCCGTTGGTTAGAAAGTTTCATACTGGGTTTGCTTTTTATCACTCGAGGCCCATTCAATTATTTTGAGTTTAAGAGCTTAACCGGACGAATTGCTACGGTGTTCATTGGTGTGCTGAGTATGCTGTTTATCGCCAGTATTACTGCGGTATTAGCCAGCAAGCTTACGCTCAGCCAAGGCTCTTCCCATATTAAAGGTGTGAATGATCTTGCGGATGTTGAAGTAGGGGCAAAAGTCGCGACGACTTCTTCTTTGATGCTCACAAGCTTTGGTATTCGACACAAGAGTTATATCGATATGCCAAGACTGTTGGCGGCTTTAGAGGAAGGCGAAGTAGAGGCGATTGTCGCTGATGATGTGGTGCTCAAATATATGATTGGTAATGGCAGAATAAGCGGGCAGTTCGATGATCTAGAGGTGTTGCCGTATCAACTCGAAAAGCAGAATTATGGCTTTATCATCACTGAAAACAACTCGTATGAAGAAGAAATTAACCGCGCTCTTCTGAAAATTCGTGAGTCGCGAAAGTGGCGTAAAATCTTGGTCGACTATTTTGCAGATAAGTAACCGAGTTTAACTGCTAACTCTCAAGCATTTCTAATGCCTCTCCCTAGAGTTGTTCTGAACCAGAGGCTTTGTTCTTTTTGAAATATTTGAACGCTGTCCAAACGACATAAGCCGCAACGCCCACAATCAATGCAGAGCGAAGGAGAATAGGCGCATCATGTTCAAGTTGACCAACATGCGGCACAATACTGGCAAACAATCGACTGGTAAAAAACAGCCCCATTACTAACATAACAATCTTATTCATGTGACCTGCCATTCAATTGGGTAAGTTGTACAAAAAGTGTGATGGGTCGATTACACGGCCAAAAACGATTCTGCTCGAAATAAAAGCATGCGCTTCTCAAGAGCGCCCGTCAACGCGATATCAGCTTAAAGCCAGTAAGCTAAAGTTTCGTTTTTGGAAGTGATTTGTTCTGCTGTTGGAGTTTCGAGTTCAAGACTGTTGGGAGGGCGATGACACCTTTCTGTGAATTTGATTTTCCGGAATTATTATTCTGATTTATGATCGCATGCAATCTAGGGGGGACAAATGTCCTCCTCTTTGTTTCTATCGGCGCAATAAGATAGGTGCTACAAAAATCAAATAATAAAGGACACCCCGATGGATCTATTCGCCCTACTTGATATCAACAATACTCTAGTCAATATCCCAATAGGGGATGGCTATGCAATGAGCTGGATCGAAGCATTCGGCACCGTATTTGGCCTGCTTTGCATTTGGTTTGCAAGCCAAGAAAAAACCATTAATTACCTGTTCGGGTTACTGAATGTCACCCTATTTGCGGTTATCTTTTTCCAAATTCAGTTATACGGACTGTTACTGCTTCAACTCTTTTTCTTCTGCGCCAACATTTACGGCTGGTACGCATGGACACGCCCTAATGAGCAAGGTGAAACGCTAGAAGTTCGCTGGTTGAGTCAAAATAAGCTGGTGGCAACGGCTGCAGCCTGTGCGATTTCGATTGCACTGCTCACAATGTATATCGACCCATTCTTCTTTGCGTTGGCGAACATCGCGGTTGATAGCCTGAATCTATTTGGTGCTGATTTAACGGAACCAGTACTTGAACCTGATGCGTTCCCATTCTGGGATGCAACGATGACCATTCTATCTATTGTTGCTCAAGTTCTTATGACACGTAAGTATGTTGAAAACTGGATACTTTGGATTGTGATTAACATTATCAGTGTTGGTATTTATGTGACGCAGGGCGTGTACGCAATGTCTGTTCAATATGCAATCTTAATGTTTATTGCGGCAAACGGTACTCGTGAGTGGGCACGCACAGCTAAACGAAACAGTGATAAATCGTTAACTCAAGCAACGGCTTCTTAGGAGTGAAGATGGCAAAGCAACCTCATATTGGCGTTGATGAAACGCAAATTGCTCCGTTAGTCATTGTTTGTGGTGAGCCTGATAGAGCGAATCGAATCGCGAGCTTGCTAGAAGATGCAGAGATGGTTTCTGAGAATCGCGAGTATCGAGTCTTCACTGGCACCTATCAAGGGAAGGCGATATCGGTTTGCAGCACCGGCATTGGCGCACCTTCAATGATCATTGCCGTAGAAGAGCTTAAGTTTTGTGGTGTGACTCATATCGTCAGAGTAGGGTCTGCAGGTGCGATGCAGTCCCATATCGGGCTTGGTGAGCTAATTATTGCAGAGGGCGCAGTTCGCGATGAGGGTGGTTCTACCGCTTACGTTAAGCCGTCGTATCCCGCCTATGCAAGCTTCTGTCTGCTTAAAGAGCTAGACAAGTTCTTGCAGCTGCAAGCAACACCTTATTATTTAGGAACGATACGCTCACACGACAGTTTTTATACCGATGACGAGCAGGCGCTTTGTCAGTACTGGAATGGCAAAGGCATTTTAGGTGCAGACATGGAAACATCCGCGCTGTTTACCGTGGGACGCTTGAGAGGGCTTAATGTAGCTTCTATCTTGAACAATGTTGTCTTGTACGAACAAGATGTAAAGGAGGGCGTTGGGCAATATGTCGATGAGGCAAAAGTGATGATGCAAGGTGAGCGGCTCGCATCGTTAGCGGCACTGGAAGCACTAATTACTCAATAAGAGCCCGAAGAAATACAAGACGAAAGCGATGGGAGACCGTCGCTTTTTTATTGGGTTCTCTCCTGTGGTTTAAGTGGTTACAATCGTTTGAATATAAACAGCAGTAATGCAATGAGAGAGTAAGTATGAAGATTGCACCATACTCAAGCGGACGCTTTAAAAACTACTTAGAACAAAAAAGCTCTGAATTTAGAGATCTCATCTACCAACACCAAGTTAACTCTCGTTACTTTAATCAAAACGATGAAATCCTACGTCAAGGTGAGCAGCTTCAGTATCTTTATGTAGTGCCCGCAGGGAGAGTCTCTATGAGTATTTCTGCAGCTAATGGGCGACGCTTTCAATTGGGTGAGGTGAATTGCGATTACCATATCTTCGGTGAGATGGAGTTTTTCACTCAGACACCTTGTCAGTGGAACGTAGTGGCTGACGAACACATGCAAGTTGATGTCATTTGCATTCAGAAACTAGCAGAAGCACTACATGAAAACCCGGAGATGATGTTCTTCTTTGCCTCTGCATTAGCGGAAGATTATCAAGACTCTATGGGCATTTACACTAACCGTCTTTTACACTCAATTACCTACAACATTGCCTACGACTTATTGGTTCAAAGCGAGACAAATACTGTGTTAGGCGGTTTCGATAAAGTGAATCAAGAAGCGGAACGTTTTGGCACATTGAGCAGAGTGTATCGAAGAGCGGTTAAAGACCTATTAGACAAAGGTTTCATCAGAAAGGAGATCAAGGGTTAGAAATTGTCGATCAGCGAGCACTGCAAGCTTTTATTGACTCCTACGAATAATAAAAGAGCTTGGCACTTACTTAAATGCCAAGCTCGGTTTTTCAATGTTTACTATTAACTACTCGCATCTATTTATGAGCGACTTTCTCTCAGCAACTAGCCCGTAAGTGTCCGCGCACCATTACCGGCGACTAAGTATTAATCCTTAAGCTTTTGCATACATGAGTGTTCTATAACCACCGATTAAGTTGCGTGCTTTAAAGCCGTTGTTGACGAGTTGGCGATAAGCCACGTTACCACGTAACCCGACTTGGCAGTAGATTACAATCTCTTTGTCTTTTGATAGTTCGTCCATGCGGTGACGCAGTTGGTCGACAGGAATGTTGATTGCGCCTTCAATAAAGCCACCATTTTCTAGTTCGCCAGGGTTACGAACATCGAGTAGGAGTTGGTTGTCGCTTAATGTTGCAATCTCATCGAAATGAATAGGTGTCGCGTCACCTTTAATAATATTGTTGGCAACAAATGCGGCTTGGTTAATCACGTCCTTGGCACTCCCGTAAGGTGGTGCATAGGTTAATTCAAGGTGTTGAAGCTGATCAACGGTCATACCTGCACGTTGAGCTACTGCCATAACATCAATGCGTTTATCTACGCCATCTTTACCGACGGCTTGCGCACCTAGTATTTTCCCTGTCTTAGGGGCGAATAACATCTTGAACGAGACAATCTCAGCGCCAGGATAGTAGCTAGCGTGGCTTGCGGTATGCACATAGACTTTTTCATAGTCGACGCCTTCACGCTTCAACTGTTTTTCGTTTTTCCCTGTTGAGGCAACGGCTAGGTCAAAAATCTTACAGATAGCTGTGCCCTGTGTACCTTGATAGATTTCATTGCGTCCGAGCATGTTGTCGGCAGCCGTACGACCTTGACGGTTAGCAGGGCCAGCAAGCGGAACTAGAGTTTGTGCACCTGTGACAAAGTCTTTTTCTTCGACCACATCACCCACAGCGTAGATGCTAGGATCGCTAGTCTGCATCATTTCATTGGTGTAGATACCACCTAGTTCGCCAATTTGAAGTCCTGCTTCTTTTGCTAACTTAGTCTCAGGACGCACACCGATAGCCATGATTAAGATATCAGTAGTTAATGACTCGCCATTATTAAGTGTTAATTCTAATTCACCCTCTATGTGTTGGTGCTTCTCGCTCTCGCCTGAATCAAAACTTGCGATGTGTTCGTTAGGTATATATTTCACAGACTCAAGCGCGACGCCGAGTTTTAGGTCGATGCCTTTGTCACGAATCTCCGCATGGGCAAAGCCGGCCATTTCCCGGTCTACTGGCGTCATTACTTGGTCAGCCATCTCAATCAACGAAGTCTTGATCCCAAGCTGATGAAACGCTTCCATCATTTCCAAGCCGATAAAGCCACCGCCAACAACTGTCGCGTGCTCAGGTTTATTCATTTGGATTGTTTCGATGATGCGATCCATATCTGGAATATTGCGTAGTGAATGGGTGAGGGGGTTATCGATTCCTGAGATGGGAGGAACGACGGCACCGGCTCCAGGGCTGAGTAATAAGAAGTCGTAACTCTCGCTGTAGTGATTACCATCAACAAGATTTTTGACTGTAACGGTTTTATTGGTGCGATCAATAGAGGTAACTTCGTTCATCACTCGTGCGTCAACGTTGAAGCGAGCTAAGAAGCTTTCAGGTGTTTGTAACAGAAGCTTGCTTCTATCCTCGATATCGCCACCTATGTGGTATGGCAATCCACAGTTGGCAAAAGAGACGAATGGTCCTCGTTCAAACATTATGATTTCGGCTTCTTCACTAAGACGACGAGCGCGTGCAGCAGCTGAAGCACCTCCAGCTACGCCACCGATGATTACAATTTTAGTCATACGTTTACCTATTACTGTCTCTAAGTTTAACTATACAAATTGCCGAGCATAGAGCTTGTATCTTCTTAATGATCAGTACTGGCTGGTCGCCGGCGATTGAGTAGTTTTCGAAATACCTAGATACTATAAAGATGTAAATTAGCATTGTCTAATATTTATTTTAAAGCTATCACCTCGGGATTGAGCGTTTGGTCCAAGGGCTGTGATTAGACTAAAGCACGCTAGTAAAGGTAATACGCGTTAGCGAGTCGAGTACAGGTTAGCCAAATTAACTGTCATGAGCATAATGAACAGGATCATGGATGTGCTGACTGATTACGTTCTTCAGATCTTGTTCATACAGATCTAGCCAGGCATAACGCTCGCGATACAACTTACGCTTTTGACGTTTTAGAGCTTCAAGATCTTTCCTGCTCGGGTTTGTCGGGAGACGATAGAAATAGTTATCATGCACCTGTCCATCGTGCTCTTCCCACAGACTGTCGTATTTAAGGCTGATGTCTTTGTTTTTCTTACCGTAGCGTAATGAGTTCGAGACATGACCAGACTCTTTTACCGCATAGATATTGTCGATACCCAAGTTAATAGCGAGCAGTCGTAGTGTTTCTACCATGAAGGATTTAGGTCTTAAACCGTAAAAAGCTTTGGTGAATGTGCGGCTAAATCCATTGTCATTGGCGCCACCCTGTATACCGCCGATGTAGATGTTGTTGTCGAAAACAGTAAACGAAATGGTATACATTTTTTCGAGTTGAGAGTTGGTCAATGAAATTGTCAGTTCACCTTCTTTTCTCGCGTTTCTTTCGAAGCTGAGATTAACCAGATAAACGTTGTCATCTATCTCAAGTTTTAAAAGATTGAGCCTTTCGTTATAGATTTGGTGTCTAGCTTCTGTTGCGAAGGTGTTTTCAAACCAGTCGTAGTGTTTGGATAAGATATCGATCTTTTCTTTATTGCTAAAGCCAGTACATAAGTAGGGAGTCACAAATTTAGAAAGGAAGTTGGGTTGCTTGATAAATAATAACTTTCTCTCTTCAGAGTTGAAATTATTACTCATTTTTCGAGTAGCTGAATAATAAAACAGGGCTCGAATAGTAAACTTAACTATCGCTTTGTACTTACCCTTATTTTTATGGGTATTTGCTTCAATCCCCATGCGAACGACATTCATAATCACCTCAAAGAAGAAGGATTGCTCGAACATAGTCGTGTCATGAACCCTTCCAATAATCTCACCAATAACAAGAAAATGATGATAGTGAAAAAGGTGATTTGGGTAAGTATGGATATGTATAGCTATGTAACTCAATCAGTTACTTAGCGTTCAGATTTTGGACAGATGTGTTTGTCGCTTTAGTGGGGAGGGGTATCAATGTTATTTATTAGAGGCGCTTGCTCCTAAATCAAAAATGCCACTACAAATCTGCAGTGGCATTAGAACGATAACAAACTATCACCTTGCTTAAACCTAAACTTTAGTTCTTATATAAACTAAAGTTCTAACAGTTTAGCCAGTTCACGCTCTTCGAGAAGCTCTTCAATGCGTTGACGAGTCTTAGGCGTTTCGGCTTGCGCTTTAGTCGACTTGCCTGCTTTTTTGCTTCGGCTCGTTTTCGCTTTTTCCTTAGTCGTCATCGTAATCTTCCTTGTGTTTTTTGTGTTACAGGTTGCACGTCTCTTTTAGTGCCTTGCCCGCTTTAAATGCTGGCGTCTTTGATGCGGCAATCTGAATCTCTTCTCCGGTTCGCGGGTTACGACCAGTGCGAGCAGCTCGAGAGTTAACTTTAAAGCTACCAAATCCAAGGATCGATACGTCATCACCGTTCGCAAGCGAAGTAGAGATACCTTCAACTAGCGCATTTAGTGCTGTGCCTGCTTGGTCTTTTGAGATGTCTGCAGAAGTCGCGATGTGTTCAACTAATTGAGATTTGTTCATAATCTATATTCCTTATTGAGTACGGCTGGCGTCTACCTTTAGCACCTAGCTTATGCGATCTTATCAACAGCAATTGAAATAATGTCAGTGAGCGGGTAGAGCTTTGTAAAGTAACCAACAGAATTGACTATAAAAGCATCTGTCGGTTCAATCAATGCAATTCATTGATTATTATTGGTTTATAGACATGTTGCCCAAATTTACTTGAGAAAAGAGCATTAGGGTTGCCCGTTCGATTCATAATCCAAATCGAAGCTGTCATCTATCACGTTGATAACGAAAGAGTAAAAACAAAGAAGCCCAGCTTAATTGCTGGGCTTCATGTTGTGCTGTCAGAGCGATTTGTTAATTCAGAACTATTTAGTAATAAAAATTTGTTCTGTTTCTAGTGATGTCATCGTGCGAACTTGACGCCAAATGTAGTAGAAAATACCTAACATCATCAGCATGCTTGGGATGGCGATTGCTGGGTAGCTGTAAAGTGTCAGCTTGCCAAGTTCTTCATTAAAGGCAGCGGTGCCAGCAGGGCTAGTCACAATCCAAGTCGCTAGGAAGTAGTTCATAGCTGAAGAAAATGCGAAAGTACTCGCGAATAGGTAGTTGGATGTCATTAGACAACGATCAAACTTTGCTTGGTTACCGAACTGCTTTAGGCGCTCTTCAATAAGAGAGATATTTAACAGGGCCGGTGTGAAGATAACTTTCTGGATAAACGGGTAGCGGGTGAAGGTTGAGCCAAGAACCGCCAAACCAATTAGACCAGGGATTAATGCTTCTTTTAGTGCTAACCAACGAGTGTCTAGCTCGAAGAAACCAATACCGCCCGTCAATAGCACGCTTACAAAGCCGAGCGCAGCGATGAAGTTGAACTTCTTATTGCGGATTAACTCCATGCCACCGTAAGCAATAGGGAAGGCTAGTGCGACAAGTAATGCTAAGCCTGTTCCGAGATGCTCATCTCCACTGAACTTCATTAAAATGAATGAAGGAAGAAAGACGTTAAACACGACTTCGAAAAGAGGACTCGATTTTTTGTTTTCTGTGTTACTCATAATTTCTAAATACATTATGTTATGGATTTATTCTCACTGATTGTTGTTTACCTCGCCCAAGATGTAAAGCCTTAAGGCGTCATGCTGTGTAACGACATGTGACATCAACGACATCTCTGAGCCTATCTCTCGTTGAATTCAAGACTTTACGCATTCTAGTTCTGGATGCTTTTAGGTCTCCCGACCGAACGAATCAAGCAACGTTTCATAATCAGACTTGTTTGCCAAACTCTCAATGCTTATAAGTGTCAGTACGTCTGCGAATGGAGAAAGGTGTAAAAAATCGATGATGTTGCGGCTGTCCACTTCATCAAACAATTCAGTATGTCGAAACTGGACGTAATCTAAAGCTACATGGAGATACAAGGTGGCCAAGTTGTCGCTCAAAAGGGATTCTAGTCCTTGTTCTTTTATCTCTTGGTCAAGTTGCTCTAGGGCGGCAACCATACCTTCTTGCCCTCTATGGATAAGCGCATTGTCACTGTCTGCATAGCGAATCAATGCCGCGGTTCTAAACGCGATCTCCATTAACGTCTTTGCTGTTCCTAACGTTTGCATTTCATTGGCACGACTTAACGTTACCTGACGTAGCGTTTGAGGCTGGTACGTTTCAATTAGGTATTGGCAAATGCACAAGCTTTCCGTTAGTGCTGTTCCGTCTTCAAGTTTGAGTGCTGGAATTAAACAAAACGGATTGACGCTTTTTAGGTTGGCCGGGGAGCTCCATGGATCAACCCAAACAAAAGACAGAGGAGAGCAGCGTGATAGAAGCGCAGTTGCTGCGACTACGCGCGAAAACGGGGAGGTTTCATTTAAGTAGAGTTGCATGATAATCCTTTATTGTATTCGTCAGATGAACTCTGGAAGCTAGCTTAGAACTAGGTCATGTGTTCAGGCTTAGAGTGAGTTACAGTCATTAAGGTACACACCGCAGACAGCACCAAAACAGCAGTACTAATGGTGAATAACACGTCGTATGAAGCCATATGATTTAAGTAGTACGCCATCAAAAGCCCAACCACACCTTGTGATACAGCAAAAGAGAGTGTCATTCCTGCCCACGCTTTGGTATGCAGTTCATAGCCTACAATCTCCAACGTGTAAGTCGACACTAGAGTTACCGTTCCCGGCGTGAAAATACCAACCAGTAATGAAGAAATTAACAGCGCGATAGGGTGTGTACTAATAAGCGGTAATGCGACGCCTAAAGCCTTGAGGCTAAATGCAATACAGAGGGATTTTTTAAGCCCTAACTTGTCTCCCAATACACCGGTAATCAATGGTCCAATGGCGGCGCCAATACCAAAGGTAGCCCAGAATAAACCACCGCTGCTAAACGACATACCCAGTTCGCGCACGATGTAATCTACCCAAAACAAGGTATGGGGTAAGTAGCCAATAGCGTCGAAGGTATACGCTAACAGAATAAGCGCAACGCTGATTAGTTTTGGCTTTGAGAGCTGAGAGAAGGAGGATTTTATATAAGGCGCTTTAGACGTGTTAGGTTGGGTTTGCCATGCATTCCAAGTCAGTATCGTTGTGACTAATGCGATGACTCCCATGCCAATCCAAGCCGACACCACACTAAAATAGATCAGTACTGGGATTAATGTGCCTGATAACATCGCACCAAGTCCAATGCCTGAAAATATGACACCGCTGACACGCGCCTTCACATCGGGATTAAACTTTCGGACAATCACTGGTGGGGCGACAACCATTAATAAGGCACCCGCAATTCCAGCCAACGTTCGCCAAACATAGAACCATGTTAAGGGCGCCTCTTGTAGCGCACAGCCTAAGTAACTAAAACTGCTCATCAACATAGCGAATCGAATTAACTGCCCAGCACTAAAGTAACGCAGCAGTATGTTGGCAGCAGGTGCACCCAATATGTACCCAAGAAGGGTCGCGACACCAAGGTAAGATGCATCACTTTCGCTAAACCAACCACTTTGAATGAGAGCCGGCATTAATGCTATATAGGCAAACCTACCGATCCCGTTGCCTATTAGAGTGGCCCCCATTCCAGCCAAGCTGTCTCGATTAACGATGTGTTTATTCAGCATGAAAAGGGCTCTTTTTAGGTTTAGCTAGATGTTCTAGCACTAGGACAAGATCTTTGTTTAGTTTTGCATATTGACATCATTCACCATCAATATCACTAGGCGGTTAGTCATATAATTTGCTCATTTAAAACCGGTTTGAGATAGGTAAATAGCGAGTGTGTTTAAACACTTAGGTGGATGTGTTGTTCTGCCGAGGATAAGGCAATAAGCGATTGTTTTAATCACCGCAGATTTGAGTGATTAATTGTTAGACTAAAGTTGGACGACCGACCGCTTTAATTGAACATGAGTGACTTGTTTATCTAGGACTGTTTGCTGACTTGCCGGTTTTAACTGACATTCACCCACCTTAAACGATAGATGAATGTGAATTAAGAAAGATCTAACTGGGTAGGTGTGAACCCATTATTTATCGAAGAGCAGATTGAAGCTTAAAGGGATTTTGTCGGAAATCGCTAACCCACCAACGGTAGCTGATAGCTTGTTCAAGTTGTCTGTCGATATTCCAAAATCAGCGCCATTGACGATGATTGTCGAGGCTGAACTAACCATCACTAACTCTTCTGATGGAACGATTAAAACGGGAAAATCAATCGTTTTTGTTACGCCGTGCAAGGTAACCTCCGCTGCAATGGTTGTTCTTTTTGGGTCACCAGACAACATTGACGGTTCAACTTTTCCAGAGATTTTCACTTCAGGGAAAGTCATCGATTCAAAGTAGAGCTCATTGAGCCTCTGATCGCGAATATCCACGCCAGTACTCACACTTTTTACGTCCAACAATATGGCAAATTGACCCTCTTCGGTAAGACCACCAGATAAAGGCTTGATGGATGCGGGCTCAACAACAAACTGCTTCTTGATGGTTGCGAACGTGATATTCGATAAATTGGGGTCTAACGTGTAGCCCGTTTCCGCGAAAGATTGAGCGGAGATAACGGTGCATAGGAGGCCGAGTGTAGAGATTAGTTTTTTCATAAGTTGTCACCACATTGATGAATTCACAAGTTTAACGTTCTCGAGTCGTGCATTTTTGGAGTCTTTATTTGAACTAAAGATAAATTAGAAAAAGATAGATAGAAGCTTAGTTCAGCATTCATCAAATTACCTGACGAAGGTAGAGCATCGCCATATTATTGGAACCATGATCGGCAAAGTTACTTGTGTAAGTTTAGTTATGTTATAACATAACTAACAGTCACTATTACTGTGAACGACGTTTGCAGTATTAAAAGAGAAACGATAAACATGCATCAAGGAGATGACGTAATGAATGCCGTGTTGACCAAGCCTTTGATAACGAATAGCAATCAGCCACTTAACATTAATTCCGTTGTGAGTATCAAGGATCAGGCGAATCATAAGCCAGGACTTAGCGCTTCTGAGCAGCCAACGGTATTAGCGGATATCTACCAAAGCGATATTAATATAGCGGTATGGCAGCGACAGTTTGATGAAGATTTAACTATGGCAATTAGTGAATTCATCGCCTCGAATCCTAGCTTCAGTAAGTCTGTTAGCGTGTCACCTGAATATGCTCTCGATAAATTGGAATTTGCCACCGATGGAACCGCTTCCAAAGCGTTATTAGAAAACATGGCAGAGCTCGTGGATATGTTCTGTTGTTTGTTCGATCTTGAAGAAGTAGGGCTCCGTTTGGCGGTTCTGAATAAAGCGATGTGTCCTCGTTTTCATTTTGACCAAGTTCCTTGCCGTTTAGTGACAACCTATCACGGCGTTGCGACTCAATGGCTGCCAAACGAATCGGTCGACCGTTCTAAGCTTGGCCGTGGAAGTAATGGACAGCCAGATTCGGGTTCAGGCCTATACGCTCATGAATCTGATATTCAACAAATGGCTAATGGTGATGTGGCGCTATTGAAAGGGGAGCGTTGGAGTGGCAATGAGAATAGAGGCCTTGTTCACCGTTCACCAGTTACGTCATCAAATGAGACGCGACTATTGCTGACTCTAGATTTCGGTTAGTAAGCTTTTATGAGATGAGCAAGCGGCTCAAATACGGCTTGCTCTTATTCTTTTAAGCGAATACGCGGATACGGTGTCCGTCTGGATCAACAGCAAGGAAGTTGATGCCGTAAACGGACTCTTCTGGCGTTTGCTCAAACTGGATGCCTTTTTCTTTCCATGTGTTGTAAATGTTTTCCAGTGTCTCTTTATCCGCAAGAGGCATAGAGAGCTCAGTACCGCCACCCTTGATGTTACTTGCTGGTGTTAGAACATCTGCTTGCTTGAGTGTGATTTTAACATTGTCTGCAAAGTCTAGAACAGCAAAGGTCGGTGATAGAAGCTTTGGCTCGCAATCAAAGGCTTTAGAATAGAAATCCATGCTGCGGTGAATGTCAGTGACATAAAGAACAAATGAATCGATGGTAAACATAGTAGCTCCTGAACTGTTCAATTGGGTTTGCCGTGTTGGTTTCAGTTAACTCGGTTTTTGTGTTGAGCCCGGTTTGGGACCACAGCAATGTATCGAACCCCTGTGACAGTTTTTGTCAGTAGCGAATCACTTTATCTGCAATGCCTTCCATGTTCTGCCAATCTTTGATCAAGTCGTGGCGCGCATGCTGGTACTTTTGCTCAAGTATTTTCCATTCGGTAATTCTGTCGAGCCTGAAATTACGATACGCACTTCGCGTTTCACACCAAGCGACCAAGACATATTGTTGTTCGAATAAGCCAATCAACATTGGCCAAACGATTCTAGAGCTAATCTTAGCTTTGGCGTCTGTGTAATGAATCTCAGCTTTGTTCTGTTGCTTAATTGCGAACTTGATGTCCGACAGGTCAATGGTTAACTCTGCGACTTCAATGATTGAAGCAACACGCACGATATCTTCACTGCGTTTGGCCTGGTGGTCAGCAGGTAACACAGCAGAAATCTTGGCAATGGCATTTCTAGCTGACTCACTGAATTCCCCATTGGCTTGCTTCGCTACCCATTCAGCGCCAAGCCGTAACGCTTCCAATTCTTCCGTTGAAAACATCATCGGAGGGAGAGTGAAGGTCGGTTTCAACTGATAGCCAACTCCTGCTTCACCATCAATTTCAGCACCTTGTGCTTGCAGTGTCACGATATCGCGATAAATAGTGCGAGTACTTACATTGAGTTCTATCGCCAAGTAGTCGGCGGTAACTGGGTATTTATGGCAGCGTAATAGTTGGAGTAGGTCAAAGAGACGTTGGCTTCGGGACATAGAAAAACTCAGACGACAGAATGAACGATTAGATTAATGGATCAAAACCCGTAACGCTATTTAGGTTGTGAGAAATGGCGTGATCTGTGCCTTTACCAGTCCTAAAGTTTGACGCCTACCGTTGAACTTATTCTCGTTTCCAATTTGAAATTTAGAGTTCACCATTCTCTAAATCAATGGGTTACGATGCGTGCTCTTACTCACACATATGAATAATTCAACCGGTTAGCTGGTTTCTTAATTTATTTTAAATCGTAAAATATATCCCGCTTGCAAACCGCTTTGGCAATCAATTTGTTCGCCACGGTTTATTACTTCCAAATTATAGGTTTCCTATGTTCAAGAAACTCTCGCTTAAAAATAAGCTGGCGATTTCAGCCAGTATGGCCATTATCCTGGGGGGGATTTTGGTCGAGGCATTGTCTTTTCGTGCTTCACTGCAAAGGTTGGATATTGAAGTTGAACAGCGCTTAGAGGGCGCATCGGCTTCGTACAATCAATATGTATCGGATTGGATCTTATCCAAAGAGCGTGCGCTTACTTCTCTTTCGAAAGAGTCCAAACAAGAAAGCTTGGTGACTCATCTAAAACAGGTTCGTGACTCAGCCTCTTTTGATAATGTCTTCTTGGCATTTCCTGATGGTTCGCAAAAGAACGCGAACGGTGTTGTGTTGCCACCGGGCAATGATGATCCACGCGTATGGGGTTGGTACACCAATGCGGTTGCGAACCCAAGCAAGGTGTTCATGGATAACCCAACGGTTGCTGCAGCAACTGGGGCGAACGTTGTTTCATTAGGAACAGCAATGCAACTGCATGGGCAACAGGTTGTGTTGGGTGCTGATGTAGAAATTACAGACATCTTAAACAGTCTAGAGCAGGTGATTCTTCCAGGTGAAGGTTACATGTTCATCGCGACCAATAAGGGCACGGTTTATACGCACCCTGACACTAAGTTACTGAACAAAAACATCAGCTCACTTGGGTTAGATTTTGCGGACGTACAAAAGGCGCTGACTAGCGGTAAAGACACTTCTATCGAGTTGAATGGCAGCGACTATGTTCTGTACGCACGTGCGATTGATGGAACGAGCCTGATTACTGTGAGCGTTGTTAACCATGACTCTCTGGTTGCGCCACTATTTGATGCAGTGATTGGTCAAGTGTTGGTGACGCTACTTGTGGTGATCGTATGTACCATACTGTTTAACCTGTTGTGTACGATTCTATTCCGCCCGTTGAACCACGTTTCTCAAGCACTGGCGCAAATCGCGAATGGTAGTGGTGATTTAACTCAACGCATTCATGTTGAAAACCAAGATGAAGTGGGCGAGTTGGCTCATAACTTCAATACCTTTGTTGGAAGCTTACAGCAGTTGATTGGCCATATCCGTGGGCAGTCAGAACAGCTAAACAGCCAGTCAGAGCAAAGTGCTCAGCGTGCGAACCGTTCGGTGGATGAGCTTAATCATCAGCAGCAAGAAATCACTATGGTCGCGACGGCCGTAACTGAAATGGCGAGCGCCACGCAAGAGATAGCATCGCATGCCGAGCAAACAGCAAAAGCGGCGCAAGATTCAGCGACAAGCACTAACAGTGGTCACGCTCTGGTTGTGGATACCAAAGGTTCAATCAATAACCTAGCCAATGAAGTTAATGAAGCGGGTAGTGTGATTAGCGAACTTAACAAGCATGCGCAAGAGATCTCGACTGTACTCGCAACGATTCAAGGCATTGCAGAACAAACCAACTTACTTGCTTTGAATGCTGCGATTGAAGCGGCTCGTGCTGGCGAACAAGGTCGTGGCTTTGCTGTAGTTGCTGATGAAGTACGTGTGCTTTCGCAGCGCACTCACTCTTCAACAGAAGAGATCAAATCAACGATTGATATCCTGCAGCGTACAACGGCGCAAGCGGTTGAGCTGATGGAGAGCAGTTCTAAGTTGGCAATACATTCAGTAGAAGATGCCGATCGAGCTTCGCATGCGCTTGAAGAGATCAATACTGCAGTTGCTTTGATCAGCGATATGGCGACTCAAATCGCGACGGCTGCTGAAGAGCAAACACATGTGACGGGTGAAATTACCCAGAACGTGGCGACCATTAAAGATGTTACCGACCACTTAGTTGTGGGCGCACAGGACAGCTTAACTGAGTCGAACGAACTTAAGAGCCAAGCCGCTGGCTTAAGTGACAAAGTGGCGACTTTTAAGCTTGCTTAACTGGTTCGCTCACTGATGCCTGATCAGTGAGTGCACGTTAAGCAATAAGCCAAAGCGACGTAGATTACGTCGCTTTTTTTGTATTTGTGAGTAATCGAATTCTTTACTAATCTACTTCTGAAAACTCTTTCAGCGCACTCATTGCAGCTTCTGCTTTGTCTTTTTGAACGAAGATGTGGTCGTGATAGTAGCCCGCAACCACGTTAGCGCTAATGCCGTAAGAGCCAAGCTTTGTCGCAAACGCTGCCGTCAATCCAACCGCTTCAAGGCTCGAATGTACCGATAAAGTGATCAGGCTAAACACAGCGTCGAAGTCTAGCTGAGCTTTGGTCGCAACGTCTTCTTCCAGAACCAGCGTTAAACCTTCTTTTTCACGAAAAGTCGAGATTGGATTGAGCTGAACATAGTCTGCTAGCGCTCCGTCGACAGTGCAAAAAACATAGTTACCGTCGATTAATTCTGGTGACATGGATTTCAGTAGGAGGTCTAGATCCGTAATGGCAGTCATAGTCAGTTTCCCTGCGTTAATAAGCTAATTGATGATGTATGCAGTCACGATAGAAGCAACTGACAGTTAAGTAAAATTAATGATTTTAATTCTGCATCAGTTTTACTAATGGCAAGTTTTCCTCCTTAGTGATGGCATCGTACTTCTACCAACTTGTCGATTGTTCCATCTCGTCAGATAAATGGTCGATAAAGGCTCTTAACAGCGGTGTGACTTGTTTACGCGTTCCATAAATAGCATGAACACCGAGCGTTTTAGGTTGCCATTCAGAAAGCAGTGGCACTAATAGACCATCACGCATCAAGGTTTCCACTGAAGGGAAGGGCAGTAAACAGATACCGTTGCCTTTGAGTGTGGCAGAAAGCAGAACCTCTGAGGTGTTTGCACTGATATTCCCTTTAATCGGAACCGATTCGAGCCCATTGGGGCCATTGAACGTCCAAGCGGTTTTGCCAAAGTAACTGAACGATAAACAGTTGTGGTGCGCTAGATCTTGGGCTTCTGTGGGTGTGCCTTTCTCTTTTAGATATTGAGGCGATGCGCAAATCACGGAGCGGCATTCACCGATCTGCTTCGCGACAATATTGGGCGTCAGTTCGTTGGTTATGCGAATGGCCAAATCGATGCGTGACTCAACCAGGTTGACGGTCTGATCAGTCGAGATAATGTCGATAGAAACCTCTGGCCATTTGGCGATGAAGCGACTAATTGATTCCATCAAGAAGCTATCGACAATCGAGTAGCTCGCAGTAATACGCAGCTGACCTTTTAAATGCTCTCGGTTTTGGTTTCTGATCCCAGCTAGGGATGTTTCCAGTGCCAAAAGTTCTCTGGCGACCTCAAGTGTTTCTTTACCTGCGCTGGTTAAACTCAAGCTTCGTGTTGTTCTGTGAAGCAAGCGTGTGTCCATCCATGTTTCTAACTCACCCAAATAACGAGTGACCTTGGTTCGTGAGAGATCAAGGTGCTCTGCCGCAGCGCTTAAACTGCCACGTTCCACTATGGTGACAAAGACATTCATTGCCTCGAGTTTATCCATTGTTTTATTGCCTAGAGAATTAAACCGACCTCAGTATATGTCCGAAAACTGCAACAGTTAAAGTTAATTTGATGTCTATTTCATCTAAAAACAATCAAATAAGATATTTGGACATTCAGCGAGTTGGCAGGTGTTCAACTCCAAATATCGGAATAAAGCCATGAATACGTTATCGAAAACCCTGTTATCAAAAAGCATGCTTTTAGGAACCATAAGCCTAGGAACCGTGCTGGCATCAAGTGTTGCGCTAGCGACAGAACTGAACATTACTCACTATAACCCCGGCGAGAACGCGATATTCCCGGCAAGCTCGGTATTGGTCTCGGGTGAGAAAGAAGTGATTCTGTTTGATGCGCAATTTAGTGTGGCTGATGGACAAAATTTGGTGGAGCAAATCAAAGCGACTGGCAAAAAATTATCGATGATTTACATCAGTAGCGGCGACCCAGATTACTACTTTGGTTTGGAACCGATAGTTTCGGCATTTCCTAACGTTAAAGTCGTTGCCAGTGAAGCCGTTGTCGCGCATATCAAACGCACCAAAGATGCAAAGCTTGAATACTGGGGGTCTATATTAGAAGGCAACGCGCCCTCTAAGGCGATTGTTCCAATGGTGATGAACGACACAACATTAAGCATCGAAGGTGAAACCATCGAAGTGAAAGAGATAAATACACACCAAGCTTACCTATGGGTTCCGTCTGAAAAAACGGTGTTTGGTGGCGTGTCGGTGTATAGCGGTGTGCATGTATGGATGGCAGATACTGCATCGAAAGAGATTCGTAGCCAGTGGTCACAATCGTTGGAGCGTATGAAAGCACTAGAGCCAGAGGTTGTAATTCCGGGTCACTATTTAGGTGAAATGCCAACAGGAATAAATGCAGTTCACTTCACGAAGGATTATGTGGCTGATATTGAAAAAGCGTTGGCGAGCAAAAGTAATCCAACATCGGTCGAGATCAGTGATTACATGAAGAAAGCCTACCCGAAATTTGAGGCTACGGAAGGCGATTTAGAACTTGGCGCGAAAGTGCTAAGCGGCGAAATGGCTTGGCACTAGAGTTGATTATCTCGGTTGTGTCCCAGAACAGTCTGAAGATTGTATGCTAGATTTATTGGTGATACACAACTGGAGATATCGATGATCTGGCTTTCAGTGAAAGTACTACAGATTGGACTTGTCTATGGATACAGGAAGTATCAAAAAACGAAAAGAGCTCCAGCTTAGGAGCTCTTTTTTTGTTTCGGAGAGACGACTTTCTATTTCAAGTGAGAAAGAAAATCAGCATTTACCCGGTTTACAGTTAGTAGTCAGATTAGCCTAGTAGCCAGATCCGCCCTGCAACTCAATATCACCAATAAGCGAAAGTATGTTGAAAATAGAACCCATTACTCCTCACATCGGCGCTCGTATTCACGAACTAGAGCTTTCTACATGCAGTGCTGATGAACTCGATAAGGTGCATCAGGCACTTATTGCCCATCAAGTGATCTTTCTCGACGGGCAGACTTTGTCTCCAGAACAACACTTGATGATTGCACAGCGCTTTGGAACGTTAGAACCTGCACATCCTTTCTTCCCTCGCGTGGAAAGTGCGCCACAGGTGAGTGTGATTGAAACAACCCGTGGCAATGCGCCAAAGGAAAGTTATTGGCATACCGACTTAACGTGGCGCAGCTTGCCGTCGAAAGCTTCCCTGTTGCATGCTCAACACATTCCAAGCATTGGTGGTGACACTATCTGGTGTTCTATGACTGCGGTTTTTGAATCTCTACATGAAGATATGAAAGCTAAGTTGAGAGGGTTGTCGGCGACTCATTCGCTTGTGGCCTTTGAAGGTATAGAATCAGAAGACATTGATCTCGATTGGCACAAATCCTTGATTAAAACAGCACAGGAGAATCCGCCAGTGGTTCACTCTGTTGTTCAAGTTCATCCTGAAACAGATAAAGAAACGCTCTGTATCAATGAACAGTTTACTCGTTATATCAACGAACTCGACCGCAAAGAGAGTGATGTTTTACTCAGCCAACTGTTTGAAATTGCGAGACGCCCTGAGTTTCAAGTTCGTTTCAAATGGGACAACGGCTCAATGGCGATCTGGGATAACAGGGTAACGCAACATTACGCAGTGATAGATTACGGGGATACTCCAAGAAAAATGCATCGAGTAACAGTGACATAGCGGTAAGCTGAACACAGTTATCAAAAGAACACCGCGCATGCCCATCCCTGAACCAAGCACTCGTACTTAAATTTAAGCGTCAGCAGGGTGCATCATTCATCTACGCTTAATAATAAAAACAAATGCGTTGGTACATATTTGATTGAAACCTCACTGCTCGGACGTGATGTGTAATATAATCGGCGCCAAAATATAAGTATAAAAACCAAATCATAGAATTAATAAACGTCAGGGCTTAGAGAGCAAAGTATTTCGTATGAACGCGATTCGTAAAGTTTACCAGTACGCAGAACCGAATTTAACCCTCGTGGGTTGGATGGGCTTTGTCGGCTTCCCAATTTACTACATTGTGTGGGAGTTTTTGTTCCCGCAACCCTACGAAAACTTAGCGCTTCGCCTGTTTTGCTCGGTATTGTTCTTTGGCATTATATTTCGCAATCGCGTCCCATTTGAATGGCGAAAATACCTTCCGGCTTATTATCAAGTTGCCGTAACTATCTGTTTGCCAGGTTTCTTCTTCTACATGCTGCTAATGAATAATTGGTCCAACGTTTGGGTTATGTCATTCATGTCGGCTATTTTCCTCCATATTTTATTGGTGCACGTGACGAGAGTGATGTTTGCACAAACCTTTGCCGGTATTGGGATTGCTACCTTGTGCGCTTGGATTGCACAAGGCTTCTACCTCGAACTCACAATGGATTGGACGCATGTGCCAATCTTTTTGTTTATCTACTTATTCGGCAACTTGTTCTACTTCCGCAATCAGGTGGAACATGAAAACAAGGTGTCATTGGCGAAGTCTTTTGGTGCGGGTATTGCCCATGAGATGCGAAACCCTCTAAGCGGATTACTTACCTCTATTGATGTCATGCAGTCCATATTGCCGAACCCTAAAAGTGGCGATCAAAAAGGGCAATATGCGTTAAGCAATGAAGAAGTGATTCAGTTGCGTGAAGTGGGCGATGAAGCGATGGAGATCATTCATTCCGGTAACGAAACGATAGATCTGTTACTGACTTCAATTGATGAAAACCGAGTCTCTCGATCTACGTTTAAGAAGCATTCAGCGCAAGCGGTGGTTGAGGATGCGATAGACAGTTTCAATTACAAGCGCTCTGCTGATAAGTCAGCAATCTCCTTGGATGTGCAGAGTAACTTTGAGTTCTTGGGTAGCGACACCTTGTTGAAATACGTCATGTATAATCTGTTCAAGAATGCGTTCCATCATCGTAGCCCTGAAGATTTTCATATTCATGTCACCATGTTCAGTGATGAAGTGACGAACCAGATAATGGTGACGGATAACGGCTCTGGTATTTCGAGCGATATCATTCGTCGTATTTTCCAAGACTTTTACACCACAGGCCAGTCGGGTAATTACGGTTTAGGTTTGCCATTTTGTCAGAAGGTCATGCGCTCGTTTGGTGGTGAGATTAAATGCCAGTCTGAAGTGGATCAATGGACACAGTTCACGATGACTTTTCCATCTTTGTCTTCCCATTCGGTGAAAGAAATCAAGAATGAACTGACTAAACTTAAGATTGTGCTAATGGTGAGTGACCAGAAAGTTCTCACCAATAAAATGACTGAGGTAGCCCGTTTTATGGGGTTTGAGCTCACGGTGTTGGATGTAGCATCTGCGCTTAAAAATAAGGAATACCAGTTCGAATTCGACTTGATATTCGTTGACATGGAGAGCTTGGATTTAAGAGCAAGTTGCCTCGATAGGATTGAATCTTTACTTTCATTCACTGAAGCTCGAATCATCTATTTGTATGAACATCACCCAATTAAACGTGTCCGAAACGTTGCTTTTGAACCTATTTGGGTGGAAACACAAGTTTGGCTACTGAATACCAAGGCGACCATCGAACGCTTACTTTTCGACTCCAACTATGTGATGCCTTCAGTTTCTGTAAAACCGTTAGAGGCTACCAATAAGCGCACGATCATGGTGGTCGATGATAACGAATCTCTGCGCCGATTTACCGCGATGTTATTGGAAAAGCAGGGTTTTGATGTCGTTCAGAAAGAAGATGGGCAACAAGCCTTAGACGCGTTGGACAGCGATGATATTGATTTAATTCTGATGGATATCGAGATGCCAATCATGGACGGTGTTGAAGCTTCTCGTCGAATTCGAAGCGCTAACAAAGCATACTCTTCAGTGCCAATTATTGCTCACACGGGTGACAGTTCTCCTGTGACATTGGAAAAAATGGAATCATCAGGCATGTCAGATTTTATCGTGAAACCTGCCGACAAGAACCGACTATTCGATAAAATTGCTCACTGGATTTAGTGGATGTAATAGTCAGAAGTTCACGGCCATTGGGTAGACATAGATACAAGAAAGAGCTCAGCGAATGGCTGGGCTCTTTTTGTATCGCGACATGATAGCGTCCATTCAGTCCTGCCGTTGGTGTTGGTTATAAATATGGTTTGAACAAGGTTACACGAACTCTAACTCGGGGTGATGGTACGCTTCGTGACAAACCGTGAGCACATGGTCAATGTCTCTTGGCGTCATGTCGGCATTCACTGAAAAACGGATGATGTTTTTGTTCTTGCCAGTCGCAGGGCGGCAGAATACTGCACCGAACACATCACGCTGTTCTAGGAAGTCACGCACACGTTCAGTGTTTCTTTCATTGCCGCACTCTAGCGCTACAATTTGAGACTCACTGCGGATATTAAAGCCAATTCGCTTTAGCCCCGTAGTCAGCGATTTTGCCCGATTGAATAAGGCTTCTCGTTTGTCTTCCGCACCTTTGATCACTTCCAACGTTTTCTCTAAACGAACCACCTCTTGTGGTAACACCGTCGAGCTAAAAATCGCAGGGTACGCGACAAACGGCAAGGTTCTAGACAGTTGTTTAGGACCAAGGATTGCCCCGGCGCGATAAGCAAAGGTTTTTGCCAAGCTAACGGTGATGAAGTCTACTTGGTTGGTGAGCCCTAATGCTTGTACTAAGCCTGCACCATTTTCTCCATGTGTACCCAGTGAATGGGATTCATCAACGACGACCGCACAATCAAACTCTTGCGCCATTTCGTAGATGTCGCGTAGTGGGGCAATGGTGCCTATTGTGCTGTAAACAGAGTCGACAACAATGACGCCTGAGCCGTGGCGCTCTAACTGTTTGCGTAGGTGATTCATATTGTTATGCATAAACGGATGGGCAACTGCGCCGGCAGCGCGAATGCCTTCCCAGAGTGACATGTGTGCAAGGAAATCAATATACACAGGTGTGCCCGGTGGGCAGATGGTTTGCAATAGCCCAATATTGGCCGCCCAGCCCGATTGAGAAAGCAAACAGCTCTCCATTCCAACATAGTTCGCAAGCTCAGTTTCGAACGCAGGTTTAGACTGCTCATCTTGTAAGAAAATCGCAGATATCACCACGTTGTCATCGTGCTCACAGATCGCCGCTTGATGGGCTTGTTGGATCTGTTTGTTGTGTGACAGCGCTAGGTAATCATTGCTCTGCATCACAACGGCACTGCGCTGGGGGCGTTTACCCAATACCAAATGCTTTTGGCTTTGGTTCTGGGTAATCAGGTCTTGAATATAGAAGTTCAAGCGTTCTTCGATAAAGGAAGGTAGTGGTTTGTTTTTTGTTTTATCACTCATAATAGTTCTCTTCAAATACAGGAAAACGCCAGCGCTGACGGCTGTATATTGACGATAAAAAGTGATGTGTCATTAGCCAAGTTGCATAATTTTGTGGGTGCTTGCAAACTCAGCATTTAAGGGTTTTGAGGCGAGTGGGTTTCCTTACGGTTCGGGGCTTTACCCGAATTAAGATAGGAATAATAGCCTTCTTTTTTATGACAAAAGGCTATTGAAATTCGGTGTTCGAATGGCTATGAAAAGGTCGATTATGAAAAGCTACGGTGTGCTAGCTTTGTTTATTCACTAGCACGTATTAGCTATTAATTAGCACGTATTAACTATGAATTAGCACGTATTACCTATGAATGTGAATCAGTTCTATTAAGTCGTCCAATTGCTGTTTGGCTTTCCCCTCTAACGAGTAACCAATATTGATGCGTAGGCAGTTGCTGTAGAGATCGAGTGTGCTGAACAGGTGTCCAAGCCTGATATCAATGTTCTGGTCGGCAACTGCCTGAGCAAAGGTTGATTGGTTCAAGTTGGGTATTTGCAGCCAAAGCACCATGCCACCTTGTGGGTTACTTATCTTCACATCTTGAGGAATATGCTGAGCTAAATAGCTTAGGTATTGCTGGCGTAATGAAAGGATTTGAGCACACCTTCTTCGAACGTGTTTTGCGTATTGACCAGATTCGATAAAGTCAGCAACCGCAAGCTGAGTCGGCAGGGCAACGCCATAGCTTGCTGCAGAAAACTGAGCCTTGTATTCGTTGATAAACCTACCCGGTAAGCACCATCCTAATCCGTAGCTCGGTGACAGGCTCTTCGATACCGATCCACACCATAATACATAGCCTCCTTTGTCATAGTATTTTGCTGGCAGCGGCGTGTGTGAGGAGTAGGACAGTTCCAGATACACATCATCTTCAATGATCGGCACTCGATAGTGATTCGCTAATTCAGCCAGTTTCTGCTTTTGAGTGGCTGACATGTTGATCCCTTGAGGGTTCATATGAGAGGTACAAAAGATCGCGGCATCCACTCGTTTATTCTTCAAATGCGCTTCCAGTTGTTGCAAGTCGACACCATCATCTAGAGACGGGATCTCGATGATTTGTCGCGACATTTGTCCGAGCAATTCCAGAATACCGTTGAAACATGGCGAGCTAATAGCGATGGTGTCGCCTTCTTTAGTGCAAGATTCAAGTGCGGCCTTAATCGCAGACATACAGCCAGCCGTAATCACCATCTCTTCAGGTGAAAAGTGCACATCGAGCTTGGCAAAATGAGTGGATAATGCCTGTCGTAAAATCGGCTCACCTTGTGTATCTGGGTAATGGTTAAGCCTGTTGCTCATACGCCTAATAGCGCGACGAAAACTTCGTTCCAGTTCAACGATCGACTGCTCATCATTAGTGGTGCTCGAAACCCCTAAAGGCCCATTGATTGAGTTGTGAGTCGATGAGGTTTGCTTAACACTCGATATCTTACTCTCAAACTGTACCCACTCAGGCGTAGAGTGAGACGGCTTGTGAGGCGAGACAAAATACCCCGCTTGCGGTCGAGAATGAATCCAACCTTGTGATTCCAGTTCTTGGTAGCAGCTCACCACGGTCGACATGCTGATCGCCTGTTGCTTGGCGCTACTTAGTCAGTTAAGGCTTTGTGTTCGGTGTGGGTATCTGGGGTATGGCTTCATGGTCGATCACTGCTGGTTTATCGTCTGGGCTTTCATCGGTCTTGCTTTCAACCAACGTATTAATCGGCATGGCGGTTGGCGTGTGGGTGTTCAAGGAGAGTGCTTCCGTACGTAAATTAATGGGTGCGATGCTAGCCATGTGTGCGTTGGCGGTATTGGTATCTGCAGCAACGGGCAATGTCACCGTTAATGGCGTGATCTTGATTATGATTGCGGCGTGCAGTTGGACCTTGATGGGCGTGATCGTTAAGGCATCGAAAACCACTCAAGCTTTTGCGTTCAATGTCTGGGGGATGCTGTTTGCTCCAGTGCCATTTGCCGTGATGTTACACGGTGACCAAATAATCTGGCAGGGCATCGAACAATGGGATTGGAACACGACGATTGTGGTGCTGTTTCAAGCTTACCCAACCACGCTATTTGGTTATTGGGTATGGAATAAGCTGCTAATCCAATACCCTTTAAGCACGACCGCGTCGTTAACCTTGTTAGTGCCTATCTTCGCATTGATTAGCGGTTACTTTATGTATGATGAGGTGCTGTCTGTGGCTCAGGTTGTTGCATCAATACTGTTTCTTGTCGGAATTGGTTTGATTGTGAAACCTGCGAATGTAACGAATACCAAAGCGACACAAACACTTGCTGAACAAAAATGATTGAAGAAAGCTGATATTGCATGAGCTGCTTTGAATGACAAATAAGACCTCGCACTTGTGAGGTCTTATTCTATGTCGAAGAAGTGAAGTTATTTAAATAACCAACTTACTAAGCAATCAACTAACCATACACGCAAGTAACTGGCTCTCAAGATCATCGTCTATTTCTAGACCGATCATTTCTATTCTGATTTCGATACACTCATCGAGTTCTGATTCCGTCAAGCCATCCTCTGTTAAGTTGTAACCGAAAACCTCAAAAGAACATAGGCTTTTATAAGTGAATTCGAATTAAATTCTGAAATGATACAAATCTTATATTTAATAACGCTTATTTAGTAACCTCTGTTGAGTCCCATATCAAATCAAGTGGCTGATTTTATTGGGTATCGGAGAAAAGTCTCAAAAATTATTATTTAGTTCGCTAAAGTTTTAAATTCTATTAATGGTTGTTTGTATGGAATATAACGCCATTTCGTTACTGTTGAGTAGATGGTTTTTAGCTATATATGTGAAATTTGAAGCGAGTTATCTTTCTGATTTGAAAGAATAATTAAATAGTTAAGATAAAAAAGTTGGCGAAAATCAGAAGCTTGGCATACACTTTCCTAGTAAATGACCTTATCTCATTGATTGAATAGGGTAAATGCTTTGGCGCTACTGGCGATGGTAGCAATGTTTAACATAGCTTTGAGGAAAGTTTTATGGCACTCACGAAGGCCGATTTGGCTGAGAACCTGTTTGAGACACTCGGATACAGCAAGCGGGATGCCAAGGAAACGGTGGAAGTGTTTTTCGAAGAAGTTCGTAAAGCGCTCGAAAATGGCGAACAGGTAAAACTGTCTGGTTTTGGTAATTTTGATCTTCGCGAGAAAAACGAGCGACCTGGTCGTAACCCGAAAACTGGTGAAGACATTCCAATTTCTGCTCGACGTGTTGTTACTTTTAGACCGGGACAAAAACTAAAGGCCCGTGTCGAAAATATTAAAATCGAGAAGTAGCCAAGCAATAGACCACGCCTAGCGTGGTCTTTTTGTATCTGCATAGAGTTTAAGCTAAACGCATTTCTTTAATTTTTAGTAACCTTTCTCAAACTCCATCTATTTACTGTCCGGTAAGAACTTGCTTTAGATGCGAAAACAGAGGCTAGGCCTCTGACTTTGAATCTTCACTCTAAAGGGCTTGTTGAACCTTACTTGCGATGTCTTCAGACACCCAAGGCTTCCATACCTGTGGTGAGCTTTCTAGAAAGTAATACATGGCTTCTTCGGCGTCGGCTTGGTTGTCTTCCATCCAGGCCAGCAACTCACTCATTTGTTTATTGGTAAAACCACGCTTTTCAAAGTATTGGTAGGCAAGAGGTTCGTTATTAGCAAAGGCTTCTGTGGTGATTGTGTGAACCGGTGCTGGTGGATACATGGTCACTTTAGGAGATTCACAATCAGGTTGTGTCGTACAGTTACGGAATTCCTCAGTGTCAGTACCACTTCCGAAATCAACCTTCACCATTTCATACTTACCTAGCACAGGCGTAGGCGACCAGTAATATCCAAACCATGCTTTTTTGCGTTCGTAAGCTTTCGCTATCGTACCTGCTAAAGCGGCGCCTGAGCCGGGATCAACCATTTCAAAATTGTGATCTTCTAACTTAAGCGCATCGAACAGGTGACCGGAGGTAATCTGACAAGTCCAACCCGCAGGGCAGCTATAAAACGCAAACTTCTCATCATCTTCTGGGTGTTCAAACAGCTTTGCGTTTTTAATCACACCTTCAATGGTTGTAAGCTCTGGGTACTGTTCAACAAGGTAGTTTGGTACCCAGAAACCTTCTTCACCGCCGTTGACCAAAGACTTGCCCGCGTAACGTAGACGCTTATCCGCAACACCCTTATCCAACGCTTCTTTGATGCCATTAGTCCAAAGCTCTGGCGCAACATCAGGTTGACCTTTTTCAATCATTGACGTGCCCGTAGGGACGCTATCACCGGGGATTAAGTCCGCTTCACAGCCGTAGCTGTTATTCAAAATGAATTGGTCGACATGAGCAATAGGCTCGCCGAGTTCCAGTTCATGTCTGCAATGGTGATCTTTCCGCATTCGTCAGCACTAGCGTGTACAGAAAACGCAGCAAGTAGCGCGATGGAAAGCATGGATTTGTTATTCTGCATTGACGTAATTCCTTTTCTTGTCAGAAGCTTATTCGCTATAGAAACAGAAATGTTCGACGGAGAAAAGAGACTGAGATCTAAATTTAAACGATCTGATTATTTGGGATAGGAAGTGGAGAGGCTACTCAACAAGTACTAAAAAGGGCTGCGAGTGCAGCCCTTGTGATGTTTATTGGAATACCCTATCTATGTGTTAAGCCGCTTTAATGTGCGTTGTAATGTACGGTTGCCATGCTTGTTGGTAAAGCTCTAAAGATTGGCGTCGTAGGCTATTGATTTGTGCCGCTTCGATATCGTTGATTGGGCGATGTTCTGCAATTGCGTGACGCTCAATGCCTTGGATAATTTCGTATAGCTCGTGCTCAGGACCACTTTTCACGTCAGCAATCGCTTTTAAGTGAAGTTGAACCTCTGCAATGATGTTGGTTTTAGGCAAACGAACCAACAAGTTAAGGTCACGGTAACCAGAGTCAGCCGGCGATTTAAACTTATTTTTCAGCTTAACAACGTCTGCTTCACGGCTTAGCGCTTCGTAAACTTCAACCAAGCTCTCTACATCGTTCGCGATGATAGTTGCACGGGCTAAGTCGGTAATTTTTGTCACATCACCATCAAGCTCAAGGGCGATTTTTTCTTCTGCGCGAGCTTGAGATTTAACGCCAGCAAATAGCGCTTCAGAATTGGTGAGTAGGGCAGTACTTTTACAGATAGTTTCTAGTTCAGCTTGGCCTTGATGCGCTTTGCTGTACAAAATATCGAAGTCGGTGTAAGGCTGAGTCGGGCGTGAGTCGAAGGCTTTGATGCCGTAAAGGCCGCTCAAACTATGACGGAATACGTTTGAAGATACTTGGTTTTGCGCAGGAGTGCGCGTTTGATCTGTTGAACTTGTTGAAACAGGTGCTGCTGCGAATGCAGGCGCTCGGCTCAATACCAAAAGCATTAGGGCCGTCGTACGGAGAAATACACTCATTCAAACTCCAAAATACAAGGTTACAAAAAACGGGTAGTCAAAAGGGGTAACCAGTAACGCACAAGAGTAAAAACAGCTTAACTAAACTCACTACATATTAAATGGGGCTAGCTAAGACAGAAACCAACTCTAACGTTTAATATTGCTTTAAAATGTGAAGATATAGACAAATAATCCAACCGTTAGTTCCGCAATTATCAGAACTTTGAACTTAGCCAGTTTCTGATTTTATCGAAATCAATTTAGTACTTTAAACCAAGCTAAGGTTGCTCTTACCTCTCTATACTGTACCCTTGCATTATGACTGTTTAACATGAACGAAAGATGAATAATCCTGAATTTTGGCACAATAAATGGGCAGCCAACCAAATTGGTTTCCACCTCGAAGATGTAAACCCACTTCTGATTAAATTTTGGGAAAATACTGAGCCTAGCTACGAGAAGAGTGTGTTTGTTCCACTTTGTGGCAAAAGTGAAGATCTGATTTGGCTAGCTTCAAAGCATGAAGAGGTTCAAGGTGTCGAGTTAAGCCAGATTGCGGTTCGCGCATTTTTTGCAGAGCACCTTTATACCCCGACTGTGACTCAAATTAGCGGTCAGCACGAGCTCTACCAATTCGATGAACTGAACATCTACACGGGCGATTACTTTTCAGCGCCAATCCAACCTGTCGATACCATTTATGATCGCGCGTCTTTAGTCGCATTGCCTGAAGAGATGCGAGTGCAGTACGTAGAGCGCTTAAAACAACTGCTGAAACCGGGCGGTAAGATCCTTCTGGTGACTCTGGATTATGATCAAAGCGAGATGGCGGGGCCTCCGTTTAGCGTACCTAAGTTAGAGATTGCTCAATTGTTTGCAGGATACAAAATTACATTGTTGAATCAAGATATAGCGAACGATGAACATCCGAAGATTGCTAAGAAAGGCTTGTCTCGCTTCTGTGAAGAAGTGTATTTGATTGAGTCAGACGCTTAAGTTCAGTCTGCTTAGTTAAGCCAACAGATAACACCAACAAAAAGACGGGCTCGATAGCCCGTCTTTTTATGGTTCAGATTTGAACTCGTGATTGTTCAGAATTGAATAGCAGGTTAGTAAATCACTTTTACTTTTGACGCGCTCTCAATGGCATCTTCAATCGCTGTTTCTGTGCTGTTACGACGAGTAAGCGCCACACCTAAACGACGGCGACCATCGATATCAGGCTTACCAAACAAGCGAACTTGCGTTTGTGGTGCGTCTAGCGCTTCTGCAAGGCCTTCAAAGCGGATATTCGTTGATGTGCCTTGACCAAGGATTACGGCAGAGGCACAAGGGCCATACTGAGTAATTGATTTGATCGGCATACCTGTAAATGCGCGTACGTGTAGTGCAAATTCCGATGAGTCTTGAGACATCAGAGTAACCAAGCCAGTATCATGTGGGCGAGGGGAGACTTCATTGAAGATCACGTGGTCGCCTTTAACGAACAGTTCAACACCAAAGATGCCGTGACCGCCTAATGCGTTAACCACTTGCTCTGCCGTGTATTGCGCCGCTTTAAGTGCGTTGTCAGACATGACCTGTGGCTGCCATGATTCGCGGTAATCACCGTCTTCTTGGCGGTGACCGATAGGCGCACAGAAGTGAACACCGTCGACTGCGCGAACGGTAAGTAGCGTAATTTCGTAATCGAAGTCGATGAAGCCTTCAACGATTACACGACCCGCGCCAGTACGACCGCCTTCTTGTGCGTAGTCCCAAGACTTCTGAATGTCTTCCTCTGTTTTGATAACGCTTTGGCCTTTACCTGAAGAGCTCATTACTGGCTTAACAACGCAAGGCATGCCCACGAATTCAACAGCGGCTGAGAAATCTTCAAAGGTGTCTGCAAAGCGGTAAGGAGAAGTGCTCAGCTTTAGCTCTTCTGCAGCTAGGCGACGGATACCTTCGCGGTTCATCGTTAGCTTAGTCGCATTTGCAGTGGGAACGACATTTAAACCTTGCGCTTCCAGCTCTACCAACTTGCTGGTGGCAATAGCTTCAATTTCAGGAACCACATAATCTGGTTTTTCAAGTTCAATGACTGCTTGCAGTGCATCGCCGTCTAACATGTCTAATACATGACTACGATGTGCAACTTGCATTGCTGGTGCGTCTGCATAACGATCACAAGCAATAACTTCCAAACCTAAACGTTGGCACTCGATAGCAACTTCTTTGCCGAGTTCACCTGAACCTAATAGAAGTACACGAGTAGCATTTTCACGAGTAGCGGTACCAAACATAGAAATTCCTTCCGATCTTTTAAACGATTGATTGAAAACGGGGTGATCATACTTATTTAAATGACAAAAGCAAACGTTTGCGCAAGTTGCTACGTTAATTACAAGTATAAAAAAAGCAGCCCCGTTAAATAGGGCTGCTTATTTAAATTATTGTTAACTAGATGTACTTAGATTGCTAAGTAAGTCACTGGAATGTCGGGATTAATCGCTTCTAATGTAGATTGCGTATCCGCTAGGTGACTGATGCTACCTTCGGCAATTTCAACCAACGCTGCACTTTCAATCTGTTCAAAATCGAAGCCAGCCAGTTTAAGTTGAATCAACGCCACTTGTAGAGGAGGTAAGCTCGGGTTGAACGCTGCGTTTTCAGCGTAAGCACCGGTGAAAATCTCACCCGACGTCAATTGCAGTGAAACACCACTTAGGTTTTTGGTGTAAGGAGCATGGCTGCGGTTTAGTGCTGCTAGCGCTTCTACAACAATAGGCGTTGTTTCTTCGGTCGTGTACTTATGATCAAGCTTAGTCATTAGGCCAGTCGTCACACCTAAATCAGCAGGGCCGAACGAGTCTGGTAGGTACTCTTGCAGAGACATTTCATCACGTTGTGGAAGCTGAACTTTAAGTTCTTTTGCTGTGGTCAGTTCGTTCATGAATTGACGACAGTGACCACAAGGACTGAAGTTTATGGTGATATCTGAGATACCTAGTTCGCCTTTCATCCAAGCGTGGCTGATTGCAGATTGCTCAGCGTGAACGGTTTGACCAAGTTGAGCACCAGCGATTTCAAGGTTTGCACCAAAATACAGAGTACCAGACAAACCACGCACGATTGCACCAACATAAAAGTCAGATAACGGAGCGTAAGAATACGCTGCGGCAAAAGGAAGTAGCGCAATACGTAGCTCGTCATCCGCTAGACCACTTGCTTGCAGTAGGCTAGCAAATTGTTCTGGAGACAATGTCGCGTCAAAGTTGTCTGCTAATACGATGTCACTCAAAAGTGCTTTGATTGCTGTTGGAGCACTTTCCAGCGCCAGGGTAATACGACTGTTCATGTTGAATCCTTAATTGACCTTAGGCTTTAATTCTATGCAATGCTCAGGAATTTTCTGTGACCTTTATCACTACTGCGTTGTTGTTGTTACATTGGTTTGCATAATTAGAGTGAGGTCACAGATGAAATCGATTGCAAGAGTAAAAACTACCATTGATATCCCACTTATTGGCCTAAACAGGGCGCGATTTGACTGCTATTGCCGAGTAATTGCGAGAAAAAAGCCCAAGCTATCACTGAAATAATCAGGTTATGCTTGGGCTTATTGATATCTGTAACGCTTAAAATTCGCGAACCAGTGAGTTTAGCTATTTACCAACTCATCTATTAGAGCGCGTATAAACTGTAATCAAAGTGGTTAAGAATAGAACCAAACCACAAGCGAAAATATACTCGGCGCGATAATCGAGGTAATGACGCCACAGAGCACAAGCGCCAAAGAACTGAATGCTGCGTCTTCCTGATTCTTTTCAGCACAAGTTGCCGTACCTAAAGCGTGAGACACGGTACCCATGGTTAAACCTCGGGCAATAGGGCTCTTAATACCAATGAGATTGTAGATTGGATAAGCAAAAATTGCCCCAAATAGACCAACAATCAATACCAGTATTGCCGCAATCGCTGCTTCACCACCTAAATGGCTCGATACTTCCATCGCAATTGGTGTGGTGACTGACTTACCTAATAAACTCGCAATCAAAGTTAAGTCAGCTTTAAAAGCCACTGCGATTAATGCTGTCGTTGTCATCGACATCACACTGCCTAGCGTGCAAGCAAAGGTGATGATGCGCCAGTTGGCTCTGATTTGAGGTAGCTGCTCATAAAGTGGGTAAGCAAGTGCAACAACCGCAGGCTGCAGCATGTAGGTAATCCAAGTGTTGTCAGCATAGTAAGTCTCAAACGGTACTCTAAAGAACGTGAGAATCGGGATGATGATACCAATGCTGATAAGCAGGGGGTTACACAGCGGCGAGTTTACTTTTTGACTTACCCAGCGAGCAAATAGGAATACCACGATGGTGAGTAGAATCCACATGATCAGTTACCTCTCGAAAGCAAGCGGTCTAAGAACCATGATAAGGATACTAACACCAATAATGTGCCACCAACGGCGCTCGCCATAATTGGCAATGCGTTCGCGATGAGCATGTCGAAGTGATCCATCAACCCAACACTGATCGGAACAAACAGTAAGATCATTAGGCGGATAATCAAGCTTGCGCCGGGTTGTACCCAGTGCGAAGGAACAATACCAATCACCATGGCGGCAAACAGAATCAACATGCCAAAAATACTGCCAGGGATTGAGGTATCCAAAAAGTGCTGTAACGCGTTACCTGCTGTAAGTGCACCTATGATTAAGGTGAAGGAGATTAAGCAGTAAACCAGTTGGATCAATCTTTCTTTCAAGGTGTTACGTCTCTTGATAATGGAATTAGCTAGCTAACTTTTCTACGTATTGATAAACCGCCTTCAAGATAGCCATTTTCTTCTCGTCGCTTTCATGTTCATGCGCGAGGTTTTCAAGGTTTAGCATGTACTCTTCTAAACGGCTTTCATAAAACTCACGACAATGGTTCGCCCATTTCAATTGCTCAGCTTCGTCGAGCGTCCATGGGAAGTTACGCGCACGGTAACGGAACAGTAACGGTTTAATACGTTCATCACCGAAGGTGATATCTAAAGCTGCCAAGTTATTTGGGTCAGTTTCGCGAATGATGTTCATCGCTGTTTTATCAGCAGGTGAGAAGAAACCGTCATAAAGGTGTGTATCAACATCATCACTCTTTTCGTACTCTCGCTCTTGTGAGTACAGGCCGATCAGTTTTTCGCGGATCTCTGGGTGTTCGCGCAGCAGTGCCAAGTTCTTCAAGCATTGTTGGCGATCAATACCGATGGTTTCGGCATTTTCAGCCGTCAGCGTTTTGGCTGGAGCAAGAATAGGGCACTTGTTCAGTTGAACCAATTTGATTGGTACTGGTAGCTCGTCTTCACCCAGTTCACTGCGTTTGGTGTAGAGTCTGTCTCTGAGTTCATCAGCGTCCAGTTCTAACAGTGGGCTTGGATCTTTGGCTAAATCAACCACGATAACCGCATTTTGATTGGTTGGGTGCCAAGCCATAGGCACAATCCAACTTGTGTAGTTGCAGTCACGGCCAAACATGCCCGAAACGTGCATCAATGGTGTCATGTTTACGATATCAACCAGATCATTCAGCTTACGCTTATGACGCATGTTGTAAAGGTAATCGAACATCTTAGGTTGCGCAGCTTTCAGCTTCTTCGCTAACTCGATGGTCGCAATAACATCGGCCATCGCATCGTGCGCGTTCTCGTGTTCAATGCCGTTTGCCACAGATAGGTGTTCCAGTTTGAAGCTTGGGTAACCTTCTTCGTTCTCTGGCCAAACAATGCCTTCAGGGCGCAGTGCGTGAACAGCGCGCATTACATCTAATAAATCCCAACGCGAGTTGCCGTTCTGCCAGCTCCACGCATATGGGTCGATGAAGTTTCGGTAGCAGGTGTAACGCGTTACCTCGTCATCGAATCGAATACTGTTGTAGCCAAGGCTTGTGGTGTTTGGTTTGGCTAACTCAGCATGGATCTTAGCGATAAACTCTGGTTCAGGAAGACCTTGTGAAGCCGCTTTTTGTGGTGTGATACGGGTGATCAGTGCAGCTTCAGGCGCAGGGAGGTAATCAGCGGGAGGTTGGCAATAGATAACCAGAGGCTCTCCAATAACATTGAAATCTTGGTCGGTACGAACACCCGCAAACTGACTCGGACGGTCTTTTGCTGGGCTAACGCCCCATGTTTCGTAATCGAAAAAGAAGTAGGTTGGCTGATTATCTGAACTCATTGAATTTCCTGAACAGCAAGCGCGGAACGTTTACTGTGGCTGAAGGTTAGTTTTGTTCAGTATCTGATAGTATGCGGTACGCGTGCAACCCAGATCACAAATAAATTGCCGGAAAACGGTGCTTTACTATTCAATCGAGTCAGTGGGGAAGGTTTTGAAACCAATTGAGGCGGTTTCTTAGTTAATACAATCTGTCTATCGTCCGTTTAATCCGATGGAGGCGAGAGTATCAACTGGACTTTCTGCTTCATGGTTAACTCTCGGTTCTTCAAATCTTTGAATATGGCCTTCCATTCTTGAAAGGTGACCACTATCGGATTAAAACTGTTCACGGGTTTGGTGACGCCATAACGTACAGTTTCAACTTCAGGTTCGAATGTACCAAATAACTTATCCCAGATAATAAGAACGCCGGCGTAGTTCTTATCAATGTATTGCGGGTTTTTGCCGTGATGTACACGGTGGTGTGATGGGGTGTTAAAGATGTATTCAAGTGGTCCCAAGCTTCGTATCCATTGTGTATGGACGAAGAACTGCAAACCTAGATTGAGAAGCACCACAAAGATGACCCACTTAGGGGCAAAACCTATGATGACCAACGGTATCCAGAAAAGCCACATCCCAGCAAGTGGATACATTAAGCTTTGACGGAAAGCCGTACTGAAGTTCATGCTTTCTGAACTGTGGTGTGCCACGTGTGCTGCCCACATCCAGCGAACACGATGGCTTGCTCTGTGGAACCAGTAATAGCAAAAGTCTTGCAACACCATCAATACAACAAAACTCAGCACGCCCATTTCAATGTCCATTAAGCGCCAACCAAACATCCAGAGATACAGCTGCACGACCAATAACCCGGTGAGCAAATCGGAGAGTTGATGCATTCCCGCCAGCGTGAAATTACACATCACTTCTGAAAGCTTATAGCTGGAGTTATCAGGCAGTCGACCTTGCTTCTGACCGATAAAATACTCAGCCAACATGCACACCACGAACAAGGGCGCTAATACCAGCAGTAGCCATTCTGGGTAATTGATTAATGCGTCGATATTCATGTTTTATCCTTGTTGAGACGCCATACGCGTTCTTAGTATCAAGTTTACTTAGACTTGCTCGCCTGAAATTCAGTTAGCAAAATTTCGCTACCAGCGAGCAAAGTGATCTTCTGTTAGGCCAAGAACACCATCGAGTTGATGTGTCACTCCATTGTTGTCTTCAATCGAGCCAGAAAAGTGACCAATGAACTGACGAAAGTTACTTTTTAACAGCCATAAATTGAGCTTTTCGCTGCGATTATTTAAGGGCGTAAAGGTCAGGTTTATACGTCCATCTTGTGATGTTATCTGCCAAGGTAAATTGGTGTCTTGGCGACTAAACGCAAACTGTACCGGGTTAAGTAAGTGCCGAGTTCCATTGATCCATAAAACGTTCTCGCAGCCTCCGGTTTCATTGACGCCTGCTGCGAGGTTCAAGCCAATATCTGTCCCATTGGATTGCGTGTTGATGCTTGCCCAGCGCCAACTGGTTTCACGTCTCATGTAACCCGCTGAAAAGTCATAACCGGCACGAGCTTGTTCGAGAACGAGTGATTCTCCCTTGATTTGGATTTCACCGCTGATGCGCAAAGCATTGTGCTTTTGGGTGTAAGTCCAACCTGAATAACCCGTTGGGCTGCACATCGCCATGGGCAAGCTGTCGGTTTCAGGCTCTAAAGAAATATCGGCCTTGATGAATTTCGTATTCAAGCGAACTCGCCATTGTCCGCCCTCGATATAGAAAGCAATGCTTTGATCTGCAATGCTTGTCTTTCCTTCAAATGGTGAAGGCGTTACATGCTTATCAAACCCTAATGGCCTCAACCAAGATGACTCTTGCAGATGGTTGTTTTCTATGTCGTACAGATAACAAAATGCCGAGCCTAAGTAGCGAATATCCGCGATAGCGACGCCGATAATGTGTGTGTCGGTGACGATGCTGACAAACTGGAATTGCTTATAGTGGAAGTGCTTCTGCCAAGGGTTTGCTTTTGAATCCATCGAGTTTCGGTAGTCAAAGTTCTCGATGTTTAGGTGTTTAAGGATGCCATCGAAATGCCCAATGATCGGCTGACCATTAGAATTAATCAAACTGTGTGGGGCTGGGTTGGTTTTTATCATTGCGATGGTTCACATTATTTTAACAACTAAAGCCATTGTGCGATGAGTAGCGTAGAATTGGGAGGTCATATTCGGACAAGAGCGCGTTACCAATCACGATTTTGTCAGTAGTGTTGTTGAAGCTGAGTAGTCATGTTTATGGGAATGGGCTCGATATAAGGAGAGACGATTGGAGATTATCGCGGAGTATAAGCCAACCGGACATAGGCACCAGTTGGGTACATTAGATATCGCGCTGCTGTTGAATACGCTAGAGCAACGAGGTATCGATATTGAAAGGCTACTCAATGATGTGGGTTTGCCGAACATGGATTGGCGAGGTCCGAATGGAAAACTGACTTACGCTGACAAGCTTTCGTTGTTTAGCGCGGCTAATCAGAGTTTTCCTCACGATGGTTTGGGGCTTTGGTTGGGGGAACACGCTAGCTTGAGCCACTTTGGTGTGTTGGGTTATGCGCTATCGACCAGTCAAAATGTCGGGGAGGCCATCAAGTCGGGCTTCAAGTATTTGCGCCTGAACGGTCCTATTTTCTCGGTTAAATTGTTTCTAGATTCCGAGCACGCAGTGATTCAGATTGAGAACACCTTGGAAGTGGGCGATCTGCTCCCTTTCTGCAGTGAGTATTTCTTAAGTTCCATCGTCTCTTTGTTCAAAGAACTGACTGGTCATGAGTTGGATATTCACACTTTGGCTTTGCCTTATGCTCGTCCCAATTACGCTAAGCTCTATGACGACCGTTTCCAGTGCCCTGTAGTTTTTGAGCAGAGCCATTGTGAATTGCGTTTTGATGCCTCGGTTTTATCACAGACCTTATTGACTCATGATGCCGCGACACTGAAGCGCTATCTTGCGTCTTGCCAGTCGATAGTCGAAACGTTGGACTCTGAGCATCTGCTGACTAATCAGATCAAAACGATCTTTTATCAAACCGCAGGTAGTTTCCCGACTATAGAACAACTCGCGGATGAGTTTGGTTGTAGCTCTCGTACACTCAGGCGAGAGCTAGTGACCCATGAATCCAGTTACCAAATATTGCTTACCGAAGTTCGAGTGGAGCTGGCCAAAGAGCTATTACTCGGCACAACCATGAGCATTGATGACATCGGTGAAAGGCTCGGTTATAGCGACCCTGCAAATTTCAGAAGGGCGTTTAAAGGTTGGCTCAATAAAACGCCCGCTCAGTTTCGTGATGGTTTAAGTTAAGGCGTTACTTGCTAAAGAACTGCTCCCTGAAATCGGTGACTTGCTGTTGATAATAACTGTCCCAATCTTGTTGAGTCCAAGTGGCATAACTTGATGAGCGCTGAGAGTCTAAGGTTGCTTTGAGCTGATCCAGTTGCTCGTGATAACTCATCACGGTTTGTTGCTGTTGTGCGACTTGTTGTTCTCGCGCGGCAATGTTGCTGGCCTGCGCTTCATCTAAGTAGGCATCTTGAAGGTCGGCTTTGACTGATGCTACTTCAGCAGGGCTATAGCTGCTGGGTATCAAAGATACTGCCAGTTCATATTTTTGAAGCTGTGTTTCGGCGTTTAACGTGCCCGTATTGTTTTGCCATTCACTAAGCAAATCTTGATAGTTGGCCAAAAACTGGCTCGCTTCGTTCTTTTCAAGGGTGTTAGCGTCAAGCGTAAAATCCAGATGAGCAAACTGGTCAGCGAATAGCTGGTGGGCCAACTCTCCCCATACTTGTTGTGCAGATTGCTTGAATAAGGCAACACGATCTTCAAGAGTCTCTATGGATTCAAGTGGGATAGTGCTTTGTGTTAATTGCCAGTCAGCCGATAGCTGCGGATAGTCGCTCAGTAACTCAAACCATATGCCCGGCAATTCTGATTTCAATCGTGCGAGTTGCTCTGCGCAGTCATCGCGTTGTTGGCAAAGCTTCCAGAACCCATCGAGTTCATCGAACAAAGCCTTGCCTTCAAGCTCACTCAAGTTTTCAGCAAGAATTTTACCGTCCAGTGCTCCAGCTTGGGCTTGATTGCTGTGCGATGCGGAGTTTTCCGAACTAGCGGTTGCAGTAGGCGTGGAATTATCGTCATTAGTTGTCGTAGAAACACGCGGCTTAGGTTCTGTGTGTTGAGCAGAAGATAGCGCTGTTTCGTTCGTTTTTGATGACCACGAATAGCAAATAATGCTCGCCGTTAAGACGAGCATTAGGATTAATATAACTCGATGCATTATTGGTTCACCGAGTTACTTGATCACGGCGCTAACAGGGAAGTGGTCTGAAAGGTTGTAGTGCTTCCATAACTCACTGCTTGTTGATCTTGGGACATCCACGCGATTGTCGTTATGCGCTTTAGCGGTATACTCTGAGCTCACTACCACATAATCGAGATACTCAACGTTCTCGCCACCCGACATAGGCTCTCCCGCAAAGTTGTTGATGCGTGGGTCAAAGGTAGAAGCGGTGTAACCTGAGTATGTTGGTTCATCAGCCTGCAGGTTAGCAAACATCTGTTGATAGTCGCTTGGGAACTTGAGCTTGTTCACGTTGAAGTCACCGCTGTAAACCACAGTTTCTGATGCCGGGATATTCAGAGACTGCGCCAGTGCACGCATCTGCTTGAATTGACGTTGTCGGTAATCACGAGCGGTGTCCGTATCGAATGATGCCGTGTGGGTACCGAAAACATGGTAAGCCTGACCATTCTTGATAACTTCCGCGTAGTTAACGCCTTTATCTGCAAAGCAATCTGTGCCCGTGCAATCAGGGAAAACATACTGCGCTTCATTAACGATAGGATAGCGGCTGACAATGATCACACCACCGTCGTATATGTTAATCCCATCTTTATCGAGCATTTTAGTTTGATAAGGATACTCTTTCGCAAGCTCACGCAAGAACTCATCTCTGCCGTTAGCAAACACCTCTTGAAGCGCCAACACGTCATAGCCCTTTACATATTGAGGGAGTAGGTCATAGCGGTCACCAATATGTGAAGCGATGGCAGGCAGCGCCCAGATGTTGTAAGTCATGACCTTGAGTGTATTGGCATCCGGCTCTGGTTGCTCATCCACTTTTGGTGGGGTGATGGTGTAATAAATATCATCATAGCGCGCTGTAGAATCGGCTTTGAGGGCTAGCTCTGCATTGACCCCGAACGCATCGGTTGTGCTGCGATGAATATTACGATCGTCATGCAATGTTAGGTTGACGTCTGCGGCACTCAAACCATGTTGCAGTGTCGAGTTATACCAATGTCCCTTCATGGTTTGGTTGAGCGTGACACTTTCGCCCACAGCGTTTGATACCACAGTGTCAAACTCATAGGTCTTCCCAGATTTCACACCAGTCCAGCGGTTGAAACTTATCAGCTTCTTCGTCTCCCAAGGACCAATCTGTTCAACATGCTGTTGCCACTCATCACCGAGTTGAAGCAGGTCGGTACCAGTGTGGTTGGCTTGAATGGTCATCACTTGATTGGTGTTATTGGTGAGATACACGTCGGTGTCTGCGATCGCAGAGGTCGAAGCGATTGATGTGGATGCCACAAGTGCAGCTAACCAAGTCCATTGAGTTTTCATCGTTTACGTTATCCTTATTGATTGATGTCTAGAATAACGTAGTCAAGAGTTATGACATTGGAGTTATAACTCTATGGCATTTATTCAAATATGAGATATATGCCAAGGTTTTATAAAATTGATTAACCATTGAAAATTAACATATTGTCTTATCGGAATGATAAGTGGTACGCGCGCGAATAATAGGGTCAGTTAATGCTTTCGAGTCGGTGGAACAGCCAATATTGGCGTGCTTAAGTGAAAACTGTGTGTCGCGGTAAAGTGGAGGTTGTGAGCAACAAGAAGGGAATATGGACACAGCTTAGAGCTATCAGCATAAATTTTGCGATTGTTCTGTAATTTAATCTTGTTCAGTAAACAGAAACCTCAAAAACAGGTATGATAGTGCCGTTTTTAATCCTGAACTGGGAAAGTCATGGCAAAGTTAACACTCCAAGAGCAGATGCTTAAAGCTGGCTTGGTAAATGAGAAAAAATTAAAGAAGGCGAAGAAAGGCTCTAAAAAGTCTCGCGTTCAGTCTCGTGAAGCAAAAGCGGCAGCTGAAGAAACTAAACTGGCGCAGCAAGCGAAAGACAAAGAGCTAAACCAACAGTTGAAAGAACAACAGTTGAGCAAAGAAATTAAAGCTCAAGTGAAGCAACTGATTGAGATGAACAAGATCGAACAGAAGAACGGTGAGATCAAATACAACTTCACCGACGGTACGCTAGTTAAATATCTTTACGTAGAAGAGCTGACTCAAAAGCAACTAAGTAAAGGCATTCTAAGTATTGCTCGTCAAGGCGAGAGCTATGTTGTTATTCCAACAGCAGTAGCGAACAAGATTGCTATGCGCGACGAAGAATCTATCGTTGATACGCAGGCAGGTAGCACAGACGAAGTAGACGAAGATGACCCGTACAAAGACTTCGTGATCCCAGATGATCTAATGTGGTAATCCGTTTTACCTAGCTCCATTTTAATGGTTAGCTAAGTTTACAGGATCTAAGAATGCAGCGAACAATCACTCGATTGGCGCTGCATTTTTTTTGGCGCGAAATGACTTCAACAAATCTTGAATAAAGCTTAGTGTTCTGACATGCCGTAAACAAGGCTATCATTGGCACTTGCATGATCGATAAAATCGGTATTAGCGCGCTGTTCGTGTTGGTCATAGCCATCGAAGTAACAGTCGCCAATTTCATTGCGCGGGCAAACGTGAATGTGGTCTTTGATGACCAGTTCGGTAGAGCAGCATGGGCAGTGTTTTACATGTCCAGTGAGTACCGTAGATCGATTTGGTTTCATACATCCTCCTGTTAGGCACTGTAATCTGATTGCCTATTTGCACCCTAAGTTACGCAAATTAGTGTGTCGTTATGATTTCATTTTTAAGTCAATGAAAAACGATTCGTAGAGTGAATGTTTAGGTATTAATGTAAATGTAAGAGCAAGAAAAAATAAAAGAACTAGGACGAGTAGGCTTGAAAGTAGATCGGCCATATAGTCGACTTTCACTGGTATCACATTCAGCCGAAGAGGTTGAAGTAGAGCTCGCTACGACGAATATGTTGGCCAGATGAAACCAACAAGCCCTAGTGAGCTGTGCATCATTTTATCGACTTAAGCTTTCAAAGTAATTCTGAACAAATTTAACGAACACTTGGTGTTTCTTTGCCGGATAAATAACTTGCGGATAGAACAGATAAATACTGTTGCCTTGTTGCAGACATTCATCAGGCAGCACTCGCTCTAATTCTCCCAGTTCGACCTCTTTCGCAACGTAGTAACTTGCAATACGGATGATGCCACTGCCTGCCATAGCTTGTTGCTTAAGCAGGTGGTTGTCATTACTTGAAAGCCAGCCGGACACATCAATAATTACCGATTTTAAAGGCCACTCGGTTTGGTGCAGAGTTGCTAAGCATTGATGATCACTTAAGTCACTCACATTGGTAGGGCGACCAAATTGGTTAAGATAACCGGGAGTCGCGACTAAATCATGTTGATAGCTAATCAAGTGTTTCGCCACCATGTTGTCAGGTGGCGTATTGGTGGCACGAAACGCGATATCGATATCATCTTGATTGAGATTAAAGTTGGTGTAGCTACTGTTTATCTCGAAACGAATCTCAGGGTATTGCTGCCTAAACTGTTGGCAGATATCGAATAGATATACCTCAGTAAACATCTTTGGCGCAGTGAGGCGTAATAGGCCTTTGACGATGTCGTGTTGCTCAGAAACACTGCGTTCAAGCTGTAAGACTTGCGAGCGAATCGTTAAGCCTTGTTGTAACGCGCGTTCGCCTTCTTGGGTTAAACGAACACTGCGAGTGGTTCTGACCAAAAGCGGGCACTGTAAATCGTTCTCTAAACGTTTGATCTGTTCAGAAAGGTAGCTCTTAGAGATACCGAGCTTTTCGGCTGCCTTGGTAAAGTTGAGTTGCTGAGCAAGTTCTACAAACAGGATCAGTCGTTCTATTCTTTTGTGTTCGTTCATTCGCGCGTTCCTACCAATCTATTGTTCGTCATATCAAACAATCATTTCGTAACTAGCATATTCTGTTTTTTAAAAAGAACAATATGATAGAGGCATATTTCTGGTCAGCAAATCTTCTAAGCGAGAATCGATATGACGAACAGCACTGAATCTACAAACAAAACGAATGACAAAAAGCGTATCCCATTACAAAATTATCTACCGAATGTTGGGCAAATTGCCTATGGCTGCATGGGGTTAGGTGGTGGCTGGAATGATAATCCAGTGACGAGTGCGGATGTTGCTCAAACACGAAGCGTAATCGACACCGCACTAGAATCGGGCATTAACTTATTCGACCATGCGGATATCTATACCTTCAGCAAAGCTGAGCAAGCCTTTGGTCAAGCATTACAACAAGCGCCTGATCTGAGTGAACAGATGTTCATTCAATCTAAGTGTGGGATTCGTTTTGAAGGCGAGGGCAATGTTGGTCGTTATGATTTCTCGGCTGATTGGGTAGGCCAATCGGTAGACGGTATTCTCAATCGATTGAATACTGAAAAGCTTGATGTGCTGTTATTGCACCGCCCTGATCCTTTGATGGAACTCGATGAGCTAGCAAGAACGTTAGAGAACTTAAAAGCGCAAGGTAAGGTCGATTATTTTGGTGTGTCGAACATGAACAGCCATCAAATTCAGTACCTGCAATCTGCGCTTGGGCAACCCATCATCGCGAATCAAGTTGAGATGAGCTTAGCCAAATTGGATTGGTTGAATGATGGGGTGATGATTAACTCGCAAGGGCACCATCAATCAGACTTCGCCGCAGGCACTCTTGAACATTGCCAATTGAATAACATCCAACTGCAAGCTTGGGGCTGTTTGGCACAAGGCCGATTTGCTGAGCAAGGTTTGTATTCAGAACATGAAAACGTGAAAAAGACAGCGCACTACGTGGCTCAGTTAGCGAACCAATATGGCGTAGAAAGTGAAGCGATTGTGTTGGCATTTTTGCTTCGTCACCCTGCTCGTATCCAACCTGTAATTGGCACCACAAATCTAGAGCGAATCAAAGCTTTGGCAGTCGCGACTCAGATAAACCTGTCTCGTGAAGAGTGGTACAACCTATACGTGTACTCACGTGGTCAAGCACTGCCATAAGGAATGAATATGTTGAATCAAAAGATCGCGCAACAACTGGTGTCTAACGCTCTAGACATTGCTGAGCGTAATCAACAAGCAATCGCGGTGAGCGTGTGTGATACGCACGGTGAGTTACTGGCGTTTATTCGCATGGATAATGTGAGTGTTCAAGCCGGATTGTTAGCACAGAACAAAGCTTATACATCTGCAAGAGATAGACAGCCAAGCGGTAACTTAGGTGCTTGGGCGAGAGAAACTGGTAAAGACTTAAGTTACTGGACTGACCCAAAGATTACTGGCTTTAAAGGCGGTGTTCCCATTGAATTAAATGGGCAGGTGATTGGCGCTATTGGTGTCAGCGGATTAAGTGAAGACGACGATGAAGCACTTGCCGAAAAAGTCATTCAACTTGTGTTCTAAGCTGTTGCTCGTGAAGTAATGGAAGTTAGAAGTAACAGATAATAAAAAACCGATGCATGTGCATCGGTTTTTTTGTTTAACGAGACTCAAGTGCATGAATCAATCGAACCCATTAAGCGTTCGCTTGTTCCAGATCTTGTTGCTTGTCTTTCTTGCCTAATAGGCGGCTTGTGATCGTACCGGCTGTCATAGCACCAGATACGTTAAGCGCCGTACGTGCCATATCGATAAGTGGCTCGATAGAGATAAGCAGTGCTGCAATCGTTACAGGAAGGCCCATAGCAGGAAGTACGATAAGCGCCGCGAACGTTGCACCGCCACCTACGCCAGCAATACCGAATGAGCTCACTGTGATAATAGCAATCAGAGACAGAATGAAGTTGATGTCCATTGGGTCGATGCCAACTGTAGGCGCAACCATGACTGCTAGCATTGCAGGGTAGATACCCGCACAACCGTTTTGACCAATCGTCGCACCGAAAGAGGCAGACAGGTTAGCAATCGCTGGTGGCACGTTTAGCTTAGTGATTTGAGCTTCAACGTTCAGTGGAATTGTTGCTGCAGAACTACGAGACGTGAAAGCGAACGTCAGTACAGGCCAGATCTTTTGGAAGTACTCTTTCGGGTTTACACCAACAAAAGAAACCAACACACCGTGTACGACGAACATCAGTAGAATCGCAACGTAAGATGCAACGATGAAACCTAGTAGGCTGAGGATGTCAGAAGCACTTGATGTTGCAACTACCTTCGCCATTAACGCTGCGATGCCGTATGGCGTTAGTGCCATGATCATCTTAACTAAGCGCATAACGATAGATTGTGCCGCTTCAACAAACGTACGGATCGGAGATTCTAGTTCTTCTTTCTCTGCCATCACTTTACGAGCAGCGATGCCCGTTAGCACACCAAAGATAACCACAGCGATGATAGACGTAGAGCGAGCGCCCGTTAGGTCTGCAAATGGGTTAGTCGGAATAAAGCTAATCAGCATTTGTGGAATTGTTAAGTCTGAAACGCTACCGATGCGGCTTTCAAGTGTTGCGATACGTGCTGTTTCGCGAGCGCCTTCTGTTAAACCTTCAGCAGACAGGCCGAATGCTTGCGTTACAACAATACCAACAATCGCAGAAATCGCGGTTGTTGCTAGCAGTACAGAAATAGTGATACCAGAAATCTTGCCCAGTGAACCGCCTTTTTCAAGCTTCACTACAGCCGCAATCATTGAAACCAAGACTAATGGCATGATTACCATTTTAAGCAATCCAACGTAACCACGACCAACGATGTTTACCCAGTCTAGTGTCTCTTTGATGATGGGATTGCCTTCACCAAATAGCAGCTGTAGACCAAGGCCAAATGCACTACCAAAAACTAAACCGAGTAAAACGAGGCGAGAAAGTGTGTTTTCTTTTTTCTGCTGTCCGTAGAGAAAAAAGAGGATACCAGTGAATACCGCTAAGGCAGCGATAGCTGAAAGTGACATTTGTTTTCCTTATGAATAACTCTAAATCAATTAGGCACCTAGATGTATAGGTGTCAGTACTGCTGCTAAAATAACGTTCTGTTACAAAACGTAAAATAAGGAAAAGTAATTTATTAGAACGATTAGTAATATCCACTCAATGGGATGGGGGGATATTCAACATTGTGATGAATAGGTGAGCTTTTTAGCGATATTTTGCCAATAAATTGAGCATGTCACTTGACGAGTAAATTTCGGTATTTTTGAAATTATTTTCGAATAATCGGAACAACATTGCCTTCGCGACGTCTTCCGCTTGAATAGGGCGTAGGTTTTTGAACTGACCAAACATAAAGGGAGAGACTAAAGGAAAGATGCTTTGCAGGAGTTTTTCATCAGCTCTAGGTTCATCACGCTCACCCACCAGAGGCCCAGGGCGTGCGATGAAAAGCTGCTTGAAGCCAATACGTTTTAAATTTTGTTCCATTTGTCCTTTACAGCGAAGGTAGTGCGAATAGGAATCTGGTGAAGCGCCATAGCTAGAAACGACCGCTACGCGTTGAACCCCAAGAAACTTCATCGACTGTGCGACTTGGCTAACCAGTTCCACATCGATTTTGCGAAGCGCTTCTTTTGATCCTGCCTTTTTCTTAGTCGTACCTAAGCAGATAACGCCAAGATTAGGCGTCGCATACGTGTCATCCCAACTGGTAACTTGCAGGTCGCTGTGAATGAGTGTGTGGAGCTTGTTGGAATCAAACTGTGAATCTAACGCTCGGCGAGATAGGGCATAGATATGATCAACGGCGGGTTCATCGATGAGCAACTTCATCACATGATGACCAATTAACCCGGTTGCACCAGCCACCACGACCGATGTTTTGTCTCCAGAAATGCTCATTTTAATCCCTTCTTCACTCCACAAGTGCTTGTTTAATATAAACAGTGTTTGAATTTTAAGCGAATAAAAGTTTGTTAAACGAGTGGTCAGTAGTATGTGGGGAGTCGCCTGTTTATGGAAAAAGAGATGATTTAGTTTGGCTCGACGCATAAGTACGGTCTGAAGCATAAGTACGATATGAAACATAATGGCGGTGGGAAAGATAAATGCGGTTTGAAACTTAAGTTAGGCGTTAAACATAACAAAGCCCGCTGGGCGACGGGCTTTGTTACTTTTCTTGCTTCTTACTAGGTAAAGGACAGTGGGATTTTCCTTACCTTTTTGCTAGCTTTCTTACTTGATTTATTTGGTTTTCTTTTACTTGAATTTGGAATCATTACACCTCCTAAATCGTTGTTCTGTTTTGTCTTTCTTCGTGTAGCGTCAGTGTTGTGGGCATTCACTGTATGGGTACTTATCAATGGAGAGATTAATAAGTAATTTAGATAACGCATAAACGATGCCAAAATGTAAGTTATTGATAAATCTATTATCAGTATTATCAGTATTATCAGTATTATCAGTATTATCAGTATTATCAGTATTATTTGTGTTTTAGGGTTCGTCAATTTGACTGTCAATCTGAGAAAAAACCAGTGTGATCTGTTTAAATTAAGAACACTCTCTGCGGTTTCTGCCACATAGCCATAGATACAGCCTTGCTTAACACGTAAACTGAGTCGTAATTCACATAGACCAAGGACGTGCTATGAACCTCAAGCTTGATACTCTTGCTCCCACTCAGATTTATCACCTGATGACACAAACCGTTGTTCCTCGCCCGATTGCGTGGGCATTGACGGAATCTTCTGACCAAGAGTACAACCTCGCGCCTTTCTCTTATTTCACGCCTGTTTCTAGTAATCCGCCGTTACTGATGTTATCGGTTGGGAAGAAGCCGTCCGGCGAAATCAAAGATACCACTCGTAATGCCCTAGAAACGGGTAAGCTAGTGATTCACATTGCTTCTTCAAGTTCTGCCGAAACCATGACGGCGACAGCAGCTACCCTTGAACATGGTGATTCGGAAGTCACCGCGAATAACATTGATCTGGTTGAATTTGAAGGCTTCTCTTTACCGAGATTGAAAGAGTGCGCGGTCGCTTTTGGATGCACCTTGTACGAAGTAAAAGAGGTTGGAGAAGTGCCACAAAGCCTTATCTTTGCTCAAGTCGAAACCGTGTACATTTCCGAAGACGTGATCGACAAAGACAGTGAGCGTCTTAAGATCGACGCGTTAGCACTTGATCCTTTATCTCGATTGGGTGGCGGTGAATACGCCACGCTTTCCAATGTGTTTTCTGTCGCACGCCCTAAGTAGCAATACCTAAGTAGCAGCCCTATATCAACGTACCCAGAATAAGCGTTTTTAAAAACTATGTTAGATACCCAATACTCGCAGTACATCCAACACCGAATTGACCAAAAAACCAAGCCACTTGGCGCACTTGGCTTACTAGAAAAAGTCGCACATCAACTGGCTTTGATTCAGAGCCAAGGCAAAGAAGCTGCGGTTGAACACATCGAATTGAATAAGCCAAGTATCATCATTTTTGCTGGCGACCATGGCATTGCTGACGAAGGCGTGAGTATTGCTCCAAGCGCGGTAACACAACAGATGGTGTTGAACTTCTTAAGCGATGGCGCGGCGATCAATTGCTTCTGTGCGGTGAATAATATCGATATCACGGTAGTCGACACGGGGATATTGTTGCCTGTGGAATCAGACAGTGACATGTTGATCTCTCAGCGTTTGGGTACGCGAACCAATAACTTTGCCAATGAAGCGGCAATGATTTTAGAAACGGTTGAACGTGGGATTGAACTGGGTACAGATCTTGTCTCTAGAACCATTTCGAATGGCACCAATATCATCATGTTTGGTGAAATGGGTATCGGAAATACCAGCAGCGCATCAGCGATCTTAAGTGCATTAGCGAATCGTGCTGCAGCGGAGTGTGTTGGCCTAGGCACTGGCATCAACAATGAACAGCTTGCACGTAAAGTGGCTGTGGTTGAGCAAGGTGTCGCGCGTTGCAAAGGTTTAGATGCGAATGAAGTTAAAGATATTAAAGAGGTACTCGCACAAGTCGGTGGCTATGAAATCGTTCAAATGGTCGGTGCTTTCCTTGGCGCTTACCAAAACAAAACCCCAGTATTAGTCGATGGCTTTATCGTGTCGGTTGCGGCGTATGTCGCGACTTTAATTGAACCGAGTTGCCGAGACTATATGATCTTCGCCCATCGCTCTGAAGAGTCAGGACACAAAATTCTGTTAGAGCTGCTCGACGCTGAGCCACTGCTCGATCTTGGATTGAGATTAGGCGAGGGCACAGGTGCTGCGCTAGCTATGCCAATCATTCGTGCGGCAGCCGAGTTCTATAACAACATGGCGAGCTTCGAAAGTGCTGGAGTCACGGTTTAATGAGTGATGCACCAGAAAGATCGTTGAAAGATCGAGTTACTTATCAGTGGGAGCTTTTTGCGCTGGCGATGGGTTTCTTTTCTCGCTTGCCAATGCCGAAAAACACGCCCTATTCTACAGAGCGAATGAACCGTTCTGGTCGCTACTTTTCAACGGTTGGTTTGTTACTTGGTGTTCTGTGTGGTGGTGTGTTCTTGCTACTCGATGCAATACTGCCGAGTGCAGTGGCCATCTTTTTGATGATGAGTTTTAGCCTGATGCTCACTGGCGCATTCCATGAAGATGGTTTGACTGATATGGCCGATGGCATTGGTGGCGGCATGACCCTAGAACGCCGTTTGACCATCATGAAAGACAGTCGAATCGGTACTTATGGTGCGTCTGCTCTGATTATGGCTCTGCTTGGCAAGTGGGTGCTGTTGAATGAACTCATAAGCATGACGGGACTGTTTATGGTAATCGTGACCAGTTATACCTTTAGCCGCGCGATTGCTGCATCGCTAATTTACGACATGCCTTATGTCAGTGATTTAGATACCAGTAAAAGTAAACCATTGGCCAACAAGCAAACCAAAGGCGAACTTGTCTTCTTGTTGCTGGTAGGCGTGCTGCCTAGCCTGTGGTTTGGTCTTGAATTCGCTTTGGTTTTATCTGTCGTCGCCTATCTGTTCAGAACAGGTTTTAAAACGTGGTTATTGGCTCGAATTGGCGGCTTTACTGGCGACTGCTTGGGTGCGGCTCAACAGTTGATGGAGTTGCTGATTTACCTTGTATTCATTACTGCATTTTACAATGGCTTTCTATAACGGCTTCCTATGACCAACACGAATGAAACTATTCAAGCTAATCAAATTAATCAAGCAAGTCAGCGAAACAGCCATTTGGTATTGGGTGGAGCTCGTTCTGGCAAGTCGAGTTTTGCAGAGCAACAAGCATTATGTGTGCTTGAAGCATGTTCAAATGGACGCCTCAATTATATTGCGACAGCGACATATCTTGATGATGAAATGCGAGAACGAATCGCGCACCATCAACAACGTCGTGGCGAGCAGTGGATTGAGCATGAAGTACCCGTCGAATTAGCCGAAAAACTGCAGTCTTTTGAGAAAGAAGATGTGGTATTGATTGATTGCCTAACCTTGTGGTTGAACAACATCATCTTTGAACTGGGTGATGACGCAACTAATGAACAGGTTGAAGCCGTGGTTGAAGTATTGGTCAAAAGCGTCGAGCAAAGTCCGGCGCAAATTATCATGGTCTCTAACGAAGTCGGTTTAGGTGTGGTGCCGCTGGGTAAAGTGTCTCGCTTGTTTGTGGACAATGCAGGACGAATGAACCAAGCGCTAGCTCGCGTCGTTGAGCGCGTCACGCTGGTTGCTGCCGGATTGCCGCTGCACTTAAAACCATCTAATCACTTGCTTGATATTCAAGGCTAGGTCGCACACATGGTCAATGGAACAACCAAAAACATCTATTTGTTAAGACATGGCAAAGTCGAAGGAAAAGCTGCGCTCAATGGTTTATCTGATGTGCTGGTCAACTCTGATCTTCAAGAACAGATATGTGAGGCACTAACTACACAAGACATTACCTTTGATAGCGTGGTTAGCTCTCCACTAAGACGATGTGGTGATCTCGCGAGCTTGTTTGCAGAGCGTATGTCTGTGCCTTTATCAGTTGCATCGGGTTTTCAGGAAATGAACTTCGGTGAAGTAGATGGTGTCCCATTTGATGAACTTGAAGACAAGTGGGGAATGTTAGAAACCTTTTGGAAAGACCCTGCTAATCATCAATTAACTGGCGCAGAAAGTTTACAGAGCTTCCACGACAGAGTAACTCAAGCTTGGTCGCAACTTTTGAATGATTCAAGTGACAACATATTGTTGGTTACTCATGGTGGTGTGATTCGCATACTGCTAGCGCACTGCCTTAATATTGATTGGAAAAACCCGAGTTTGTACTCGAAGTTATCGATAGAAAACGCATCGATAACGCATATTCAAATCACTCAGTTTGCGCAGAGCTTTATCAGCGTTAAATCGATAGGGATACCTGTTCTCTGAGTGTTCAAAAAACACAGTTTAAGAATTAACAATCTTTTAGATCTGTAAATAGAAACAGAAATATAAATAGAAGTATAAAGCGGCGTTCACAGCCGCTATACCTGATTGGTATTACTACCTACGTGAAAGGAATTTAGTCATGACAACACCAAGTTGGGATCTAAGCATTGCTTATAGCGATCTTAATGATGCAAAAATCGAACAGGACATTGAACTCATTCAGCAGTGCATTGAGCTGTTGAACCTACACGTTGAAAAGCGTCATATCATTCTAGCGATGCAAAACGCCATTCAAACTTCTGAAGCGGCAGGCACGTTACTGAGCACAATCAACACCTTCGCTAATTGTCACGCATCGGTAGACGCGACGCACACAGAAGCCAAAGCACTGCTTGGTCGTGTAGCGAAGCTGAACTCTGAAATGTCTCAAGCGTTCAGCCCTTACGAAGACACGCTAATTCACGCAGAGCCAGAATTTATTGATGCAGTATTAGAGCATGAGAGCGCGGATGTTGCAGGGCAACGCTTTGCTATCGAAAGCTCACGTAAGTTATCAAGCAGTCGACTCAGTGTTGCTGAAGAGCAGTTATTAGCTGCGATGAAGGTTGATGGTCGTGACGGATGGGGTCGTTTATACGACAACCTAACCGGATCTTTAAAACTGTCGCTAAAGCTGGACGGTGAAGAGGAAGCCCTAGGTTTTTCACAAGCCGCGAGCCTGTTGTACGGAAGCGAATTCGGCAAACAAGAACCTGCATGGCGCGCCGTTCAAGGCGCGATGAAAACGCATCAAGAGTCTTTTGCTTCGATCCTAAATGCATTGGCGGGTTGGCGACTGACGGAAAACAAAAAGCGCTCGAAGATAAGCGACGTACATTTCCTAGATCCAAGCCTACACGGCAGCCGCATTGTGCCAGAAACGCTAGACACCATGATGTCGGTAGCCAAGGCAAATCGAGCAGTAGGCCAGAAAGCAGGCCTGTTAATGGCAAGAGTTCACGGGCTCGATGAAATGAAGCCTTGGAACCATTTAGCAGCAATGCCACCGCTGGGTGACGCTGAATCTAAGGTTTACCCATTTGATGAGGCGATCGACGTGATCAAAACTGCGTTCGCTGAAGTAAATCCAGAGATGGCTGATTTTGTCGCTTTGATGGTTGATAATGGTTGGATTGATGCCGCACCAGCAGCCAACAAACGTTTAGGCGCTTACTGCACCAAGTTTGCTGCTACACGCACTCCGCTTGTGTTCATGACATGGAGCGGTAGCCGCTCAGATTTAATGACATTGGCACACGAGTTAGGCCACGCGTTCCACAACTGGGTGATGAAAGACATGCCGTTGTGTCAAACACGCTACCCAATGACGCTAGCAGAAACCGCTTCGATCTTTGCTGAAAATATCGTTCGAGACCATTTGTTAAAACAAGCACAAACACGTAATGAGAAACTTGAAATGCTGTGGGAAGAGCTTTCTTCTTCTTTGGCATTAATGGTGAACATTCCCGTTCGTTTTGAGTTTGAAAAAGCCTTCTACGAGCAGCGTGAAAAAGGCGAGCTAACGGCTCAGCAGCTGTGTGACTTGATGGAAACGACTTGGAAAGAGTGGTATGGCGATGCAATGACAGAAGCTGACCCTTACTTCTGGGCGAGCAAACTGCATTTCAGCATCTCTCAAGTAAGCTTCTACAACTACCCATACTTGTTCGGTTACCTGTTCAGTAAAGGTGTTTACGCTCAGCGCGATGCGAAAGGTGAGCAATTCTACAGCGATTACGTTTCGTTGCTTCGTGATACGGGCAGCATGATGGCGGAAGAAGTCGTTCAAAAGCACTTAGGAATGGACCTGACTCAAGCTGATTTTTGGCAACAAAGCATCGACATGGTCAAAGTTCAAATCGATGAATTTGAAAGATTGCTCGATCAGGAAGATTAATTGATCTCAATCTGTTCATAGCAGGTAAGAGCTGTGTTAGCTTACGTGGCTCTTATCTTGCTGGCATAACCTGAGATAAGCCGAAACAACCAAAAGTCTCTTTAAATAGAGAAAGTTATTTGGAACAGATGTCGGTTAGTAAAGTCAGCAGGTAATATAAAAATATATGGGTAGTATTTGTGAGTGATAACGGAGTTTCTGTTGATAAGTGCGATCCTAGCAACACAATTTCTATGTACAATTTATTAACATACGGCCGTGCAATTAAGGAGTAGCGCATGACGAAGACCCTCTTTCGCCAATCATTTCTTTTTGACAGCCTAGATCTTGAGCAAGAAGTGTTTGCAGGACAGACCGTACTGAGTAACGGTGTTCAAATTAAGCTTCATCAACGCGGTGTCTTGGAAGTGATTCCCGCGGATTTTAATTCTGAAACCAAGAACATCATTTTTTCAACCGGTGTTCATGGCGACGAAACTTCACCAATGGAGCTGATCGATAAGCTCATTGAGGATATTGAAACAGGTTTCCAAGTAGTAAACGCGAGATGCTTGTTTATCATAGCTCACCCAGAAGCCACTAACGCGCATACTCGTTTTCTTGATGTGAACATGAATCGTCTGTTTGATGAAAAGCAGTACGAGAGCAATCGAGAAGTGGATATCGCGAAGAACTTGAAGTTCTTGGTGACTGAGTTTTACAAAGAAACGGAACCTGCCACTCGTTGGCATCTAGATTTGCACTGTGCAATCCGTTTATCTAAGCATTACTCGTTTGCAGTGAGCCCTAAAGTTCGCCACGAAGTACGCAGTAAAGAGCTGTTTGATTTCATTAACAGTGCGCACGTGGAAGCAGTGTTGTTGTCAAATGCGCCAACCAGTACATTCAGTTGGTACAGTGCTGAAAACTTCGAAGCGCAAGCACTGACAATGGAACTAGGGCAGGTCGCGAGAATTGGTGAGAACCAACTTGATAAGCTAACGGCTTTTGACTTGGCGATGCGTAACTTGATTGCTGAAGTTGAGCCAGAGCATTTACCTAAGCGAACCATCACTTATCGCGTGAGCAGAACCATTGTTCGTTTACATGATGACTTCGATTTCATGTTCTCAGATTCTGTAGAGAACTTTACCGCGTTCAAGCACGGTGAAGTATTCGGTCATGATGGTGATAAACCGTTAATGGCTAAGAATGAAAACGAAGCGGTGGTGTTCCCTAATCGTAATGTTGCTATCGGTCAACGAGCGGCCTTAATGGTGTGTGAAGTTGAAACGCGATTCGACCATGGTCAGCTTGTGTACGATTAATATCGACTCGGGTTTAAACGACGAAAACAACCGCTCAACTGGTTGAAATATCAAGGTTCACATTACGGTGTGAGCCTTGAGTTTATTTAGGGATACAGGTAAGGTTACGCGAACATTTTCAAAGTAGCTTGATATGGATTTCCAACAACTTCTTCACCAAAAACAGCGCAAATGGACTAGAGCCATTTATCTGATGGCAGCACTGCTTGTCGCGCTGAGTGCGATTTACCTAATGGTTGGCGATCTTTTCATTTCCCCTCTGGGCACATTGTCCACGTTAGAACAAAAACTACTGATTGATTTACGCTTACCTCGACTATTGGCGGCTATTGCTATCGGGGCAGGGTTAGCCGTATCTGGCGCAAGTTTACAAGTCTTATTGGGTAACGTATTAGCAGAGCCCGGTGTGCTCGGCATTTCTGGTGGTGCAAGTTTGGCGATGGTTATCGTGCTGTTCTTCTTGCCGTTTGCTCCCACACCAGAACTGTTCATGATTGCCGCCGTTTTAGGCTCGCTCTGTTTCACCGTGATACTGGTGAGCATGGTAAAAACGATGCGACTCACCACGGCTAAATTACTGCTAGTGGGTGTCGCGTTAGGCATTCTTTCTGGCGCGATGGTGACATGGGCGTTCTATTTTAGTGATGACTTAAGTCTACGCTTATTGATGTATTGGCTGATGGGCAGCTTAGGTGGCGTCACTTGGTATCAACACTCGCTCACGTTGGTGATGATCCCCGTGATTATTTGGCTGTGCCTGCAAGGTAGTAAGCTAGATAAGTTAATGATTGGCGAAACGCATGCCGCACAGTTAGGCGTAAACGTACCGAGATTGCGCTGGCGTCTAATTTTCGCCGTGTCTATTTTAGTCGGCTGCGCGGTAGCTTTAGGTGGCGTGATCAGCTTTGTTGGCTTGGTTGTGCCACACTTATTGCGTTTAGCGATTGGTACTGATAACAAATACCTTCTTCCTTTGTCTGCCGTTGCTGGCGCTGCGTTGTTGGTGTTTGCTGATATCTGTGCAAGAACCTTATTAGATTCCGCAGAGCTGCCTTTGGGTGTGATGACCACCAGTATCGGTGCGCCTATCTTCATTTGGATGTTAATTAAAAATCATGATTCAAATTAAGAGCCTGAGCGTCGGCGCTCGTTTATTACCACTCTCATTCGAGCTCAAGCAAGGGCAGGTGACTCACGTTATCGGCCCTAATGGCAGCGGAAAAAGTACCTTACTCGAAGCGATATCTGGTATTGGTGATGGCTACAAAGGTGATATAAAGCTCGACGGGCAGGATTTGTCGGAGCTGTCTTTACAAGATTTATCATTGCATCGTGCTTACTTGTGCCAAAGCGCAAGGCCAGCCTTCAACTTAGAAGTGTTCCAATATCTTGCATTGTCACTGCCAAGCTCCTCACACGGCCTTGATGCTGAAATCAACGCAGCTTTGGAAGAAATCAGCCAGATGCTAGACATTGCAGACAAACTTCATCGCTCAATTCAGACACTGTCTGGTGGTGAATGGCAACGCGTACGTTTGGCGGGAATGTGCCTGCAAATTTGGCCGACACTTAACCCATACGCGAAGCTGCTGATCCTCGACGAACCCGCAGCTCCGTTGGATATTGCTCAAGAAGCCTTGTTGTACAAGCTCATTGAACGAGTGGCAGAGAAGGGCATCGCTGTGATCATGGCTAACCATGATTTGAACAGAACACTAAGACACGCAGACCAAGTGTTGTTGCTCGATAAAGGTGTACTTCAAGCATCAGGCTCAGCTGATCAAGTGCTTACCCCTGAGCAGCTAGAGTCCGTGTTCAACACCGAAGTCAAAAGTATCTCAGTCGACAATCAGACCTATCTTTTGTTTGGTTAAAAGACTAATTAGTTAAGCTGCTCATTGGGTTTAAGGCGAGTTAGTAAAGGAAGCAAATATGTTTAGATATATCCAAAGAAGAAGAATCAAAAAGGTGATTAAGTCATTGTCTGCAAAGATGGTGAAGAGCTACGGAAGCCGTGATTTCTTCTCTATTGGGCAGGTTGAAACAAGTTCTCGTGAGTTGAGTAAACGCCAACAACAGATTGCTTTAGCCTTGTTTGCGGATCCACAAGATCTTGCTGTTGAATTAGCTCCAACTATTCAGTTGCTGCGTAATGATGTGTCTAATGACTTCTTTGGCGGAGAAGACTACACAGCGCGAGATGTACTTAATCTATTGGGTGGCGGCGGTTGGAAGGGCGGTCGTATGGACGATGACATGTCACATCGCATGGGCATGCATAGCCGTTATTAAATATCTTCTTACTACCTAACGCCTTTATATCCCCAAAGCGGCTTAATCATAAAGCCGCTTTTTTATTCATTCCGAATAATGTTCCCTCAATCAACATAGAATACTGAAACGTCATAATTCGAAGCAACATCATCTATCTACAACGCATTTGTTTGAGTTGTGTGATGCTGATTCCTATCAATATAAAACCCGCTGTTATTGATAAAATTGACGTATATATTTTTCGTTGTTCTTTAAGTCAGAAACTATAAACCTTCGAATTACAGTGCTGGTTGGTTAGTAACCAATTGGTTTTGTGTTTAGGGTAAAATAATAGAGAGTGGGAAAGTGACAACAATAAATAATAATATTCTAAAAATAGCAGTGGGTATGGCTATGCTATCGAGTGTGCCGTCAGTGGCAAATGCTCATGGTTGGTCTGAGTTTCCAAGCGCGCGTCAGAACACGTGTTACGAGCAAGGCGGGATTTGGTCGGGTACACCACCTAATGCTGCGTGTGCTCAAGCAAAAGACATTTCGGGTTCATACCCGTTTGTTCAACGTAACGAGTACGCGAAAAATATCCAAGATTTCAACAACATCAATGCTGTAAAAGCGGCGATTCCTGACGGCACGTTATGTTACGCCAATGATTCGCAAAAACGCGGCATGGGTGCACCTCATACAGGCTGGACTCGTACCGAGCTAAATACTGGTACATTTGAATATGTATTCAATGCGACTGCACCACACAACCCGTCATTCTGGGAGTTCTACCTAACCAAACCAAACGCCGACCTAAGCAAAGGCCTAGCGTGGGGAGACTTAGATCTTATCCAAGAAGAGGGTAACGTTCCGGTTAATGGCGGCAAGTACCGCATTAATGTCACTATTCCTTCAGACCGTTCTGGCGATGCGATTCTATTCGTTCGTTGGCAACGTGACGATGCTGCAGGTGAAGGTTTCTACAACTGTTCAGACATCACTATCACGGGGGGAGCAACTCCACCACCAGATCCTACACCTCAACCTGATCTAGTCCGTGGCGACCTGTTTGTTTCTGACCAGTTTGGTACGCCAGAAATTGGTGATACGGTTAAGTACGACATCATCAACAAGTACGGTGAAGTCGCGCGTAGCTTCGACATCGTTATCGACGCTTCAAACGTTAACGATTGGGCTCGCTTGTTGGCTTCAGAGATTAACGGCTGGCACGAAGAGTTTAAAGATGGCGCGATCTTCATTGGTGATTGGCACGCTGAAATGCAGCACTACATGTACTTCCAAAACGATCCTTCACGTAACTTCTTTAACTCAAAAGATAGCCGTGCTTCTGGTCAGTTAACGCTGATTGATGGTGGCGACGGTGGTGTTGAACCATTAAAAGGCGACATCTACGAGCTAGTGAAGAGTGACAACGTAGTGAATGCTGGCGACAAAGTTGTAATTGCAACAAGCGAAGCGGCGACATTGACTCAAACTCAAGGTACTTCTGTAAGCATTCAAAATAACGGCACGGCTTCTATCGTAGTTGATACCACTGGCATCACTGCAAACGAAACTTTATCGTTTATGGCTAGCTCGATTGAAAGCGACAGTGTTGAAACCTTCACTTTTGAAGTAATTGCTGATGACGGTGGCGTAACACCAGACCCAGATCCAACGCCGGATCCTGATCCGACTCCTGACCCAGACCCTACGCCAGATCCAGGTACGTGGGACTCATCAGCGACTTACCTTGGTGGCGAAGTCGTGACTTACTCGAACCAGTCATGGAAAGCACAATGGTGGGTTCAAGGTGGTACTAACCCTAAAGCGACTTACGAAAATGACAAATGGGGCGTTTGGCGTCCAGCCAACTAATCTTAACTATTGTTAGTTAATTAGCCTTGCAATAATAACCAAGACACCACACTTTTTGACGAGTGTGGTGTCTTTTTTAGCGTCTGCATTTGCGGTTTTGAATGTCATCAGCCTAGAAAAAGTGATTCAGGAACGGAGTCTTAATCACTCAGCACGGCTCTATAAGAAGATGAGAGTTATATAGAAAACAAGAGCTATATAACGTTTTGTAATGTGTTGAAGAATTATTCCAGAGTAAGGTTTTGCTTAATCTCATCGTTAAGATACCCCTGATCAAAATCTGGTGTCATGAATTCGACGAAGGAGGAGTCTAGATAGCTGGTTTCTAGATAACTCGACTCTAGATAATGGAAATCTAAGTGATCAGCACTTGCGTAGGTGGGAATCGCAGAAAACAAAACGATACTGATCGCTGCAGCGATATTAATGACTTTGTTACGTTGAGAAGTAATTTTCATAGTAGTGCCCTCGAAAGGTGGGCAAATCCATCTGCCTATGAGAATTGAATCTGAGATATTTAGAAGTCGTAAGACAAACCAAGTGTGATGATGCTGTCGTTGTCGATCGGGCCCATCGATTGGCCGTTCAAGTAAAGGTCACCTTCGTTGGTGTTGAAATAGGTGTATTTCACGTAGGGTGTCCAGTCGTCGATGCTCTTAGAGAGAACGACTTCGTGTTCATTGGTACGGTAGTCGCCTTGATGAAAGATTACGTTGTCATCGTTGTGGGTAAACCCGCCATTGGATCCATCACTGTTTTCGTGAGTGTATTGGTAAGCTAAATCCCAGCCTGAGAGTGAGTACCCCGCACCGGCGATGAACTTATTAGTGTTGATCGTGGTGTCGCTTACATTCTCGAGTACTTGCCCTGACTGGTTATATCCCAATCCACTGAATACATTGAAGTTATCATTGACTTGGTAATCAATAATACCTTCGATTAATAACTCTTCACCGTTGTCCCATTTACCGAGTTCACCGTATAGGTTGAACGTGAAGGACTCGCTGATGTGAAAGTCGTGGCCGTAACCCGCTGCTAACCAACCTTGGTCATCAAAACCTATATAGACTTGTCCATTTTCTGAGGTATCGATTAATGCGCCAGCTTCTGTGGTGTAGACACCGTTATCAGCAGCATTAGAGGCAACGTTTTGTTCGATGTAAACTTGAGTCGAAGTCGCAAACGCTGCGCTGCTGAGTAACGTAAGTGGTAGAGCAATAAGGTTAAGTTTTTTCATGGATTCTCCAGTGTCGTTCTATTGAATTAACTTGCTGGAGAGTATGTGATTAAATTGAATTTATATTAATAGGGTTAACTTTAGTTAAAACCTCAGTTTCATTTATGTTTTCTTAATGCCGACTTGATTGCTTCGCGGGTTTTGATGTGTTGTTCGTCGTTAGCGTAACGGCGGTGATAGAGCATCCGAAACGTGATCGGTCTTAATTTGATGGGGATAGGGTGAACGCGTAAGCCAAGCGCCGGTGCGAGCATTTCTGCAAAAGAACGAGTAGAAGCGGCAATATAATCCGTCGTGCTCGCCAAAATCAGCATGCTTGAAATTGAGCTGGTTTCAATTCTGACTTTTCTCGGCTCGATATCGCTCTCTGATAAAAACTCGACTGTGTTCATGTTGGCGCGTTTGATCTTGAGTGCAATATGTTCCTCTTGGAAATACTCCTCTTTACTCAGTGTCTCACCAATTCGAGGGTGGTTAATTCGAGTCAGACACACGGGTTCCTCATCGACGATGGTTTCTTCAATCAATGAGTGTTTCTTACTCGAAAGTACATCAATGACGATATCCACTTTTTGTGCAGTAAGCGCATCAAACAGTTCTTCCTCTTCGAGCGGCGCTTCCGTAAAGCTTACGCCTTCAACCTGGCTAACGAAATGAAGCAAGCTCTCTGTGCAATAGACTTTAAGGTCATTCTTTTGCTGCTCAACCGTTCCAATGATGTTCAATGGGTCTTCTATCTTATTAGCGAGTGATACCGCTGCTCCAGTGGGCGCGATACCTCGCCCTTCTCTCACAAATAAAGCCTTGCCCACGACCCCTTCGAGCCTCTTAATCGCCGCGCTTACCGCGGGTTGAGAAATATCGAGCTGCTCTGATGCCACGGTGATAGAGCTGTGTTTGTAAACGGCCAAAAATGTCGTCAGTAGATTAAGGTCCAAATTCAGTTCCCTCTATTCTTATTGCCACTCATCCAAATCATGGTGGAGTCGTTATTAACTCATAAATGAAATGGAGGTTTTAAGTAAAGTTTACACTATATATCAAGGTTCTGTTTATTAATAAACTTGTTTGCATCGGAGTGAGGAAGGAACTTCATTCATTTACTAAATACTCAGACCGATAGGTGAAACTATGAGAACTTTCGCAAAATTATCAATCATCTCTACAGCAATGATCATCACGACCACCGCTTTTGCTGCTGACCCAATGATGCAATACAACACTAAGCAGACTAACTCTGATATTCAAAAACTCGAGAAATTTGAATATCACGAGGGTGAAACCCTTGAAGAGTATCTGAGCACTCAACCTAAGGGGAACTTGTACTCTTCAGAAGAAGAAGTGCTTTCTGTGTTAATGGGCGGTGTAAACAATGGTGACTATCGCAAAGAAACCAATTCAGGTTGGAAAGAAGGCTTGATGTTTGAGGGCATTGCACCTTATGGCGATCACATGGTGTCGGGCGCCAACTGGTTCCCACGAACTGAAGAAGTTCAACCGGATGAAATGCGTGTCACGTTCATGGGGACATCACCAATGATTCGCCCGGGGCAGGCAAACACCTCGATATACGTCGAATTGGGTAACGGCTCGAACTTTGTCTTTGATTTAGGTGAAGGATCAATTGCGAACTACGTAGCGGCGGGTGTCGCGATGAATGAACTCGACCATATCTTCATTACTCACTTACACGTAGATCACTACGGATCATTACCTTACCTGTATCAATTTGGTGGTTGGAATGGTCGCTGGGAAAAGCCGCTTAACATTTATGGCCCGAGTGGTGCGACTCCAGAATATGGCACTCGTCATATGATTGAAGGCATGCAGCAAATGTTGAACTGGCACACCGATGCATTTGATGTGTTCCCATCAGGCAACGACATAGTGGTACACGAGTTTGATTTCCGCGACGACGGTGGCGTTATCTATGACCAAGACAATGTGGAAGTGATTCACTGGCGACGCAGTCACGCAAAAGATGGCGCGTCTGGTTACCGCTTGAATTGGACTCAAGATGACGGCCGAGTGCTTTCATTTGTTTGGACAGGAGACGGTCGCCCAACCGAGTTGGATTTGAAATACGCAAAAGGCGCAGACTTGTTCATTACTGAACTGCAAACCGAAACGTTTGGTGTGTCTTCGATTATTCAAGGCGTGCCGCCATTCTTAGCACGTTACACCGTTGATACTCACCATACACCAGCGTACGCGGCGGGTTATGTGGCCAATGAAGTACAGCCGCGTTTGTTCATGACAACGCACATGACATTCGACCCATATCTCAATGAGGAAACCGTTGCAGAGGTTCGCCACCATTGGCAAGGGCCTTACCACTTCGGCGCACCAGATGGCATTGTCGTTAACATGACTAAAGATAATGCGTGGGTTCGTGAAGGTATTTTACCTGATTTCCCGAATGCGCGAGCGCCACAATTTGATATGGCAGATGGGTCTGACTTTAGAATTCCATTACCGAAAAATAGCCGTGAAGACATACAAGAACAAGAGATTCGTGATTTAGAGTTAGATCCTAAACTGTACTACCCAGAAGGCTACCATCCAGAGCTGTTAACTGAGTGGCCAGTCGACCGTGACATCGTGATCCCAGCTGAACAAGTACCAGAAGCAATGAAGCAAGGTATGAACACCAAGCAAGAATACATGGATAGAGTGCGTGCTCACCACAACCTTGAGCGCAAGTCGGTAAGTCGTCCAACTGAGCCTGGTGAAGGAGCAGGAACCGATAACAAATAGGGTATTTGCAGTGAGGGCTGATATTGCCCTCACATCCTAAAAAGTTAGGTAAATAAACCCATTCTCTTACTCAATCATAAAACTATTGCTTACCACTTCTTTGCTTAGAATATCTGGAGTTCATTATGAAAAAATCAATTTTAGCGGTCGTCATTCTATCTTTAGTGTCAGCGTCTGTTTTCGCTAACGGACAATCCAATGCTCACAACTATCAACCTGGTGCGACGAATAACTCAGAACGTTTAGCGGATATTGATCCTAACTACGAACTGACCTTACCTTCAGAAAAAGAAGGCTACACCATGTATGACAACCAATCCATGTCAGATGGCGGGACCTACACAACGTATGTCAAACCGAATCCTTCCGATGCAATGCATGTCGCCGATGAAGGCTCGCTAAAAATAACGCATGGAGAAGGTGGTGTCATTATGACGGAATACACCACAAAGAATGGGCAACACACGTTTTCAGTGATGTGCGGCTACACTTCGGGTCCATCATACTGGGCTGACGGAAAACCAGCGAAGGTATGTGAAGAGGCGCAAGCACTAGCGGTTGCATTGGAAGCAAAAGGTGAATGGGAGGTGAAGCCAATGACTTACACCATCGCACCAGCAAGAATCGTAGTTGATAAGTGATTTTTGTCTATAGAACGCTCGTTATATCGAGCCTCGTTATCCAATCATATTGATTATTTGTAGTGAGACAGAGGGGTACTCAGGCTGAAATGGTCTTGAAGTTCCCCTTAACTTAGCTCATCTCACAAGAAGCTAAGTCAGCCAACTAATCAAATTTGTATTCGAAAATACAGAAGGTCTATCCCATGAAAAATACCATTAAGCTACTGGCTATCGCATGTGTTTTACTTACTCCAATGCTTGTCGCCGCTGCCGAACATAATCATAGTCACAATCATTTTAACCCTGAATTAGAGAAACTTGGCGACGATATTATTGGTCTAACCGTGTGTTACAAAAATGGTCATCTATCAGATGAGAATCAAGAGCCTGCGTTTATGAACCTTATCAACCACGCCAATGTAGAAGGTGAGGAGCTGGGGATGTTCTACATGGACAAATTGGGCCCTAAAGCCGAGCAAATCATGAGTGATGATGAGGCTCGACGTTTATGGACCGAAGAATATTGTGCTGATTTAACTGATACCTATTTGGACTCACACAAGTTAGCTCAAAGAGCAAATGAACACAAAGGTTATTCCCACGGACACGATCATGGTCATCACCATAATCATGACCACCATGGACATGGCGATTTAACGCCGGAGGTACTTGAGCAAGATATTGAGAGAGGGCGTTTACTCAGTATCAATTAAGCCCAATAAGATAAGTTCATCTAACCTATTGTTAAATATTCACTATTTGATAGTGTGTCTAGGTGCACATTAAGGATGTGTTTCATATTTAGCGATGAAAATAGTAGGAGTTGCGATGAGTATTATAGTGAGACGGTCTGAACCGTCAGATGCAAAGGGAATAAAAGAAGTTTACGAATGCACTAATGCTTATACCGGTACGCTGCAACTCCCAAATCCATCTCTGGAAAGCTGGCAAAAACGAATCTCTAATATGCCTGATAACGTGTACTCGTATGTCGCGATGATCGACGATGAGATTGTTGGCAACTTGGGAATGGAAGTGTGCGTGAATCCAAGAAGACGACATGTGGCTTCATTTGGTATGGGTGTTAAAGACGATGCGCTAGGCAAAGGTGTGGGTAGTCAGCTGCTCGCGACCGCGATCGACTTGTGTGATAACTGGATTAACATCAAGCGAATGGAGTTAACGGTATACACCGATAATGAAAGAGCGATCAGCCTGTATAAGAAGTTCGGTTTCGTGATTGAAGGAGAGTCCGCAGGGTTCGCTTTCAGAAATGGCGAATATGTGGCGGCTTATCATATGGCTCGACTGGTATAGCATTTAGCTACGATTAACACAGTTAGAATTAACTGACAGATAATAAAACGCCACGTTATTTAAACGTGGCGTTTGCTATTTTGGTGCGCTGGTGCTTTAAAGAGCTACAGCCATAACCTTAGTTCAGTCGTAAACTTAGTTAAGCCGTTAGTGGCTCAAGGTTCGCAGGACGGTAGTGTACAGATTTTAGTACTTTACCTTGGCGAACTGTCTTGCCTTCCGATACGAAATCTTCCGCACACTTAGCGATGATGTATTCGCCTTTTTGAACCGCCATCAGCTTGATGTTCTGCTCAGCATAGAAAGCTTCTGTTTCAGCATATTCAGTTTCGTTGCGACATACTTTGCTCATGTTGCTTGAGTGTACTTCGTCCCAGCAAGGTAAGAAGTCAATTGAGCGGTTTTTAGAAACATTCAATAGCAGGTCGATCAGGTAGCTGATTGCTAGGTTGTCTTCAACCTTAGCTTGGCCAAGGTGAACCAGACGTCCCATCAAAACATAAACGCTGTCTACAATAGCGTCCGCTTGTTCGATTTTTGAGTCAGCTTCTGCAAGTTCTGTTAGCTCTTCGATCGCTAGAGATGTATGTAGCGTATCGCCTTTTTCGTCCATTGTTTCAGGAGCAGCAACAGGCAGATCAAAAGTACTGCGGAACTCTTCAATGTCGCGGTAAAGGTGATCGTAGATTTCTTGGCTTAGTTGAGAAAGGTTCATTTTCCTATCCATTCTGTTTCGTTAATGGATTATTTTACCAAAGCTAGGAATAGGGTGCTAACGCAAAGTCGAAGAAGTCGACTTTTATTCATTGGACCAATGAGGTATTTTGCATACAAACCAATTGATTATTATGTTTTTTTACACTTTACTCTTCTTAATATACCAAATATTAATGTTGCCATTAACTTCGGCTGCAGTGGGATCCCAGTTATGAACCAAGCCAGTGAAAGCGAAATTGTTATACGTCGCTTGTATCAAATCACCAATGATTACCGGAAGGGCTTCGATATTCAGATCGCTCAGCTGCTTATCATGGGGCTTGAACGCTTCAACCTTGATATCGGTATTTTATCTAAAGTCGAGGGTAATTCTTATTTAGTCGAGCACTGTGTTACGCCAGAAGGGGTTGAACTCAATAGCGGTGACACCTTCGATTATCGTTCAACCTATTGCGAAATTACCTGTAAATCGATTGGTCCTATCTGCATTGAGCATTGTGGCAAACACGATAAGTATGCGACGCATCCCGCTTACCAGTCTTTTGGTTTAGAGTCTTATATTGGCATCCCGATTTTCGTTAATGATGAGCTTTATGGCACTTTAAACTTTTCAAGCCCAGCCCCCTATCATCGCGAGTTCAAAGAGTTCGATGTCGACGTGATGAGACTAATGGCATCATGGATTGAAGTGGAGCTGGTTAGAAGACAGCAAGAACGAAAACTCAAAGAGCTGAATGAGAAGTTAGAGTACCAAGCTCTTTATGACCCTCTTACACACTTACCGAATAGACGTTGCTTGTTCAAAACGTTGAACGCAGAAGTGGAGCAGTTAAAAGGATCTTTAGGAAAGGGAACCTTAGCGGTTGTCGACATCGATTTCTTTAAGGTCGTTAATGATACTTACGGTCATCAAATGGGTGATGTTGTCTTAAAGAAAGTGGCGAACGTGCTGAGCAATAACACTCAAGAAGGTGAGTTTGTGGCGCGCTTTGGTGGCGAGGAGTTCATTCTTTGGTACCCAAATAAAACACCAAGTTGTGTTGAAGATAAGTTCATGACTCTTTTGCAAGAGATGAAGAAAATCACACTGGATAGAAAGCCTGTCACTATATCAATCGGTGCGTGTCATTTTGAGTTGAGTACAGGGGATACCAAAGGGGAAAGGATGTCGGCGTTAGATAAGCTCATCAAAGTTGCCGATGAATGCCTGTATATTGCGAAACAAAATGGACGAGATCAGTTCATTTCTCGTCCATATCATCAAGAACGCTCAGGAATATGAGCTATTTTGTTAGCGATTAACTGAACGATTAGCTGAACAGATAAGGGAACAGTTGACGACGTTCTTCCGGAGTTAAGGATTCAACTCTCGCGATGTTGGTATCAGGAATCGCTTCAGGGTTAGGGTAGTGCTTCAACACTTTTTCCATACTCGCTTCACGAATCAAATGGTAAACCGGGTACGGAGAACGGTTCGTTAGGTTTTCATCGTCTTCTGGATCCGCACCACCAAAGCAATAGTCTGGATGGAAGGTTGCCACTTGGTAAACGCCTTCCCAATCTTCTTGCTTGATCAACGCTTCAATCCAATCAATGAACATGTTGTAGTCGAAGAAATCTTGCAGCATGTTGGGTACAACCACCAAAGTCGTCTCCAACTCTGCGACAGGCGTGTTATCTAACTCTACGAAATGCGTCATGATGTCTTCCAATAACGCTTCTTCCGTATTCGCTTCACTCACAAAGATCTTAATCTGTTTATTACGTTGTGGCTTGGCTGCGAATGGACACAGGTTTAGGCCAATAACGACATCATCTAACCATTGTTTAACTTGGTCGTGGATGGTTTGAAGATCTGTGCTTTGAGTGTTCGACATAACAGGTTCCGAAATGAAATTTTGCGTAGGATATCAGAACGGACGTTAATCAAAAGCAATAATTGAGTTACAAACTCAGTCGTAGTTATGCTTGTGCGAGTTTGGAAGTCGATACTTGTAGCTGTTTCAACTGATAGACCCAAGCAAATATCGCGACATAGAAGATTGAACCACCTGCAATCACGCCATTCCAACCGAACAGTTGCCAGCAATATAAAAGCAAGAATCCACCTAAACTACCGCCAATATAATAGTGAACCAGATAGAGCGCGGTCGCTGTCGCCTTAGCGCTCGGTGCTTTTTGACTCACCCAAGAGTAGGCAAGAGTGTGGGCAAAGAACGCACCGCCACTAATCAATAACAAGCCAGCTAACATGAACGGGACTTTATCGACCGCAGAAACCAGCATTCCAATTAAGCTAATACACACGCCCATCAATATTCCGCTTAACGGGTCAAAGCGAAGTGTCCATTTGTTGGAGAGCTTAGAGCTTACCGTACCGGCCAAGTAACATAGGAATATCAGTGAAGCTAAACCAACGGGTACCGAGTGAGGTTCGGATACTAGCCTAAAGCCCATTACAGAGTACAGGTTAACAAACAGCGCGAAGTTAGCACCACCAATCAACATGGCAAGCCACAAGGTACGGTTTCTTAAGTGCATTACAACGGAGCGGTTGTGATGAAAGAACAGCCCTTTTTGAGGTTTGAAGTTCTGTTGGTCAGGTAGGCGATAGGCAATAAAGAGTGCACCAAGCAATGAACCGACAACGAAAAACAGTACAGTTGCATGCCAATCGAAATAGTCTGTAATTAAGCCGCCTAATACACGTCCGAAGATTCCACCCAATGAGTTGGCCGCAATATAACCTCCAATCGCGACAGCAAAGGCTTTGGGTGTTAACTCCTCAACCATATAGGCAACCGCCACACCAGCAAACGCCGCCACAGCGATGCCCATAAATGCGCGGGCAATAACGAGTTGCAACAAGGTAGTCGTGAACACCATGCTCAGCCCAATCAAAGGAATAGCGAACAGACTGAACAGAATGATGGGTTTTCGGCCAAAGGTTTCAGAAGCGATAGCCCAAGGCACCAAGCTGATGGAAAGCCCAAGTGTTGTCGCGGCAAACAGCCAGTTGATTTGAGTTTCCGATACTTGGAAGTGCTCCGCCATGTGCGGTAAGATAGGCTGAAAGAGGTAAAGGTTACAGAAAATGATAAATGAACCAATCGCCAATGATTGAGTGATACGTTTGTATTGAGGACTGCCTTTATCAAACATTTACGTTGTGCCTGCGCGAGTTAGTAAGCTATTTGTGAACAAGTTATCAGTACAGGTGTGATTAAAGAAATATATTAAAAATATCACCTCTATATATTAAATATATCGCCATGCTTGAATCAAAACCACTTCGACATTTTCTGGCTGTTGCTCAGTTTGGTAACTTCACCCAGGCGGCCAAAGCGCTGCATATCGCACAGCCTGCATTGAGTATCTCCATTAAAAAACTAGAACAGACACTAGAGTTGATTCTATTTCGTCGAGGCGATAAATCCGTCACTTTAACGGAGGAGGGCAAAGTACTGTTTGAGCATGCAAAGCGAATCGCCCAGCAGTTTGATGATGCTCAGCTCGCGATGAATGAACTAAAGGGGCTAGAAAAAGGCGAGGTTCGATTAGGCGCTCCAAGTATGATGGGCAGTTACTTTTTCCCCCAAGTAGTGATGGCATTTAAAAGCCAATACCCAAACCTAAAGTTGACCTTGATTGATGCTGGCACCGCATCGATTCGTGAAATGCTGTTAAACGGCGAACTCGATATTGGCGTAATTAATCATGAGAACGTTCCAGATGATTTGGAAACGGATCATCTGTTAAGTTCTGAGATGGTCGCCGTTGTCGGTAAGGAGCATCCGCTAGCACAACAGCCTTCGATGACCTTTGAAGAATTCTTTGCTCAAGAGCTGATCATGTTTAAATCGGGCTACTTCCACCGCGATTTTATCGATGCGACTTGTAAGAAGTACAATCTCGATATGACCATTGCGTTCGAAACCAATTTATTGCCAATGATTCTTTCTATCGTGAAGCGAGAGTTTGCCATCACCGCGTTGCTTAGCTTGGTGACAGAATACGAGGAAGATGTCGTAGGCGTGCCATTTAAAGACCCTGTAAAACTGAATCTATCGTTGGCCTGGAGAAAGGAAGGGTATTTGTCGAAAGCTGACAGAACCTTTATTGATTTCGTTAAGCGGTATGTGTGATTTAGTAAGATTTAAATAAACAAAGCCCGAACATCCTAGATTGGATATTCGGGCTTTGTTGTATAGAAGTATGACTGGCTCAGAGCACGTTAGGTGTTCTTTGAGTTATACATCTTATCGAAGTTCTTCTGATTCCAGCCGACCATCACTTGATCGCCGATCTTAAGCACGGGGATAGAACGAGCACCCATCGCTTGTAATTCTTTACGACCACGCTGCATCTTTGCATTCGTCAGGCGGTAAACAATTTTCTTAGAGTCTAAATACCTTTGGGCATCTTTACAGTGCGGGCATTTGTCTGCGACGTACAATACAACACGTTTCATTTTTTCATTCTCTTGGTGAATCTCGCTAAAGTGTAACGAATCCTAGGTGATTAGAAAAGTGTGATCAGTTACACTATGCGGCTCAATTTTCAAGACCACAACGTATTGTCGTGGTGTAACTTGTACGGTCTTTCAGCATGCATCCTTCTTTACGCTATATTCAAGGCTATCCTAAGCACATTCTTGATCCTGTTACTCAACTTGTAGAGTCGGGTAAATTGGTGCCTTGGTTTGAAGCTCGCTACCCAAAGAATCATGAAATAAAAAGCGAGAAAGCCCTGTTTGACTATGCGGTTGAGATAAAAAATCGCTACATGAAAAAAACACCACCGATCAGCAAAGTGATTTACGACGGCAAGATACACCTAATCAATAATGCGTTAGGTCTGCATTCTTACGTTGCTAAGAATCACGGTGGAAAGATCAAATCAAAGAATGAAATTCGTATCGCCAGTGTTTTTAAAAATGCACCAGAACCTTTGCTAAGAATGCTGGTGGTACACGAACTGGCGCATATCAAAGAGAAAGAGCACGACAAAGCCTTTTACCAACTATGCTGTCACATGGAACCGGAATATCATCAACTTGAGTTGGATGCCCGTTTATTCATGATGTATTTAGATTTAAAGAAGTAGCCCAATGAGCCAATCACAAAATAGAACGACGCTAAGCCTGTCGAAAAACAGCACTTCATCAGCAAAAACAAAAGACAACCAAGCTGATGTTAAGCCAAGTACAGCTAAGCCAAGCAGCGACAAGCGTATTTCTACAAAGAACACATCTGATAAAAGCCGCAAGAATAGCGCACCTAAAGGCGCGGGCAATAACAAAGCAAAGCGACCTTTTGCAAAAGACAGTAAAGGGAAGCAGGGTGCAAATAAAGGATCATCGAATAAGGGTTCTTTCAATAAAACGGCTTTTAACAAGAACGCAGCTCAGAAAAGACGCTCGGCTGAAAAACCTCAAGGTGGATTACACCCAAGAAACCAGCACACTGGCCGCTATAACTTCGAGTTACTAGTTGCAGCCTTGCCTGAGCTAAAAGAGCATCTGATCAAGAATCCGGTTGGCGAAGACACCATTAATTTCTCTGATCCATTGGCCGTTAAGCTACTCAACAAAGCTTTGTTGGCGCATCACTATGGCGTTAAACATTGGGATATTCCTGCTGGTTACTTGTGCCCGCCAATTCCTGGTCGTGCAGACTACATTCACAGAGTGGCCGACATCCTTAATAGCGATGGCCAAGGTGAACCCTATAACCACGCGTCTGTGAAAGCATTAGATATTGGTGTCGGTGCAAACTGTATCTACCCAATCATTGGTGCGACAGAGTATAAGTGGCGTTGTACAGGGACAGATGTTGATTCAGTCTCCATCAAAACAGCGAACTTCATAGCGGAAAGCAACCCTAATCTAAAAGGTAAGATCCGCGCTCGCCTACAAGCTGACTCTGAATCTATCTTTAAGGGCGTGATTAAGGATAATGAACGTTACGATGTCACTATTTGTAATCCTCCATTCCACAGCTCTCTTGAAGAGGCTGAAAAGGGGTCACAACGTAAACTGGATAATCTAGCGGCGAACCGTGCTAAGAAAGCCGGTCAGTCATTCAAGCCTGAAACGAACAAGAAGCCAGTTAAGCAAGCTAAACCAACCTTAAACTTTGGTGGTCAAAAAGCCGAGCTTTGGTGCCCAGGTGGTGAAGCCGCTTTCATTATGAAGATGGCAAGAGAGAGTCAACTTTTTGCTACTCAAGTTTTGTGGTTTACGACATTGATTTCTAAGAAAGACAACGTCGATATAGTTCGTTCAGAACTGGGCAAGCTGCGAGCGAAACAAGTAAAAGTCGTCGAGATGTCACAAGGCCAGAAGGTAAGTCGCTTTATCGCATGGACCTTTATGGACGATGAGCAAAGACAAGAGTGGATTGCGCTAAAATAGCGGCTGCACTTAGTTAAGTTATTAAGCTGAAATACGGACGGGCTTGTTGTTAACGCAACAAGCCCGTTTTTTGTGTTTTACCTATACGCTAAGCAGAAAGCAACTCATCTAACTTACTCTGATATTTCTGCTCTAGAGCTCTGTTGCCTGCTTTATTTTCGAGATCGACCAAGATTTTAAGTGATGGAATTTGATAGCCATAACGCTGGTGGAATTTGAATAAACGGAGTCGAGCTTCATTGTAATCGGCGTCACTCACTTCAATCTTTGAAAGCTGCAGTATCGATTTCACACGGTTTGGATCGTGGTCAATTGCTCTGCTAAAGTAGTACTTCGCTTGGTCCGTATTGCCAGCCTTAAATGCGCAAAACGCGGCATTTTCATAACTTGCAGATACCAAGTAGTAGTAAGGTTGATCGATAGCGCGATTAAAGTACTTATCAGCTTGCTCGTATTCGCCCTGTTTACACAAGAAGGTACCGTAGTTGTTCAATACATTGCCGTTTCTTGAATCAAGACTGAGTGCTTTACGGTAAGTGGTTCTCGCTTCATCTACTTCACCCACTTGTTCGTAGTAATGCGCCATTGAAAGCCGAGCACGGTAGTAGCTAGGTGCGTGTTTAATCGCGAGCTCAAGGTTTTCACGCGCTCTCACCATATTGCCTTGTCCCATATAGCCCAAACCTAATTCGATTCGAGATTCAGACATCGCGATAGGGTCACTTTCAATCTTTGGTGGTCCTTCTGTGACAGAGACACAACCGGCCAACGAAAGCGAGGCGAGTAGTACCAGATTTGATAACGAAAGGGGGTGGGATAACGAAATCGGATTTGAGAATGACGGCTTGGCAGGCATGTGAAGCTCCTTATGAACACCAAGCCATCATATGAAATCAAACCCGTTGAAGTGGTAAATCTATTATGGAATGCGACCCACACACCATAAAAAAACCGCGTCCAATTCGTCGTTTTATCAACAACATACTGAACACGGTTTATGTGTTTGTGAATCGGAAGAAAGAATTTAATCGTCTTTGGTAAAGTTGTCTTCGCTGAAATGATCCAGATCGTAAGGCGTTTGTTGGTAAACGCAGTAGTTTAGCCAGTTTGAGAACAACAAGTGTCCGTGGCTGCGCCAGCTTGCAACCGGTTTGTTGTCTGGATTGTTATTCGGGTAGTAGTTGATTGGTATCACAGGCTCCATGCCTTCACCCAAATCTCGAATGTACTCATTGTGAAGTGTGTGAGAGTCGTACTCAGGGTGACCCGTTACAAACACGTTTCGCTTATCTTTGGTTGCTGCTAGGTATACGCCTGCAACATCAGAAGTTGCAAGAACATCAAGGTCAGTATGTTCCGCTAAGTACTCTTGAGAGAAGTCCGCATAGCGAGAGTGCGGAGCTAAGAATGTATCGTCGAAGCCACGTAAAATAGGGTGGTATGGGTTATGTATCTCGTGGTTATAAACACCAGACAGCTTCTCTTTACGAGTGCGTTTTGGCAAATCATATAATAACTTCAAACCAGCCTGAGCCGCCCAACACACGTATAGCGTTGAAGTAACGTGCTTGTTTGCCCATTCCATGATGGTTTTCAGGTGATCCCAGTAGATCACATCTTCAAATTGAACCAAGCCAAGCGGCGCACCAGTGATGATCAATCCATCAAAGTTTCTTTCTTTGACCATTTCAAATTGGCGGTAGAAGTTATCAAGGTGTTCAGTCGGTGTGTTTTTACTTGGTCGGTCATCAATGCGCAGCAGCTCTACATCCACTTGCAATGGGCTGTTCGATAGTAGGCGTAAAAATTGAGTTTCAGTTTCAATCTTCTTCGGCATTAGGTTGAGGATCAAGACTCGAAGTGGACGAATTTCCTGTGTCGATGCTCTTGATAACGGCATAACGAAGATGTTTTCTTCACGAAGAACATCGGATGCTGGCAATTGGTCTGGAATGCGAATAGGCACAGCTTTCTCCCTAAGCTAGATATGTAGACGTCTATACATCTAAATCTATAGTAGTTTGATACGCTTGTCGATATGCAAAATGGATAGATGTAAATTATTTGTGTTTTCTATCAGAAGCAATCCACGCGCTTCGAGGGGAGTCTCATTGTATTCAGTGATTGTCTGAGTCGTGTGTAAGTACTTGGTTTTCGTATGCTGAGCAGAGGCAGTTATCAGAGCAACTCGTTACTATTTACGATAAACTCATGTTTTCAAATTAGCCTGTAAAGTGACAGATGAAGTTAATACTCATTCGAGGGTTGCCCGGTTCTGGCAAATCAACAAAAGCAAAAACCTACGATGCATTGCATGTCGAAGCCGATATGTATTATGTGAATGAGCAAGGTGAGTACCATTTTGATCCTAGGCAGCTGCGACAAGCTCATGAGTGGTGTCAAAACACAGCTGAAAACGGCTTAAAGCAAGGGTTTGATGTGGTTGTTTCAAATACCTTTATTAAGCATTGGGAAATGAAAGCCTACCGCCAACTTGCACTCAAATATAAAGCAGAATTAATTATCGAAGTGTGCCGAGAGCAATATGGCACTATTCACGACATTGAACCTTCAGTAATTAAGCGTATGGCGAAAGACTGGCAAGAATAGCCTCGTTCTTCTTCTGCTTGCGTGGCTGAATGGCAAATAGAATTAAATTAATAGAACAACTTCAAGGTAACGATTGAAATGGCAAAGCGCTCTGTTGTGGTCGACATGACTTCTTATGGTATCTATTCCACATGGGATTCAAAATCTAAAGATCTTCCAAAAATCCAAGAGTTCACCACCACCGTTGATGCTGAAATCGACGTAGAGTTTGGCTATATCCTGAATATCAAAAAAGCCAAAGGTGAGAAGATCCGTTACTGCATTTATCACCCAAACATCACCACAGACAAAGGTGAAGTGCTCGAACCGTTTGATGGTGAGGAGTATGTCGGTAACAATGACTGGGATTTCTACTTAGGTGACACTATCTGGGCTCCTGTCTCGAACAAGCTAGGAAAGTGGCGCATGACGGTTGAGCTAAAAGGCAACATCATCGCCGACAAGACATTCGACCTAGTAGCAAAAGACGAAGGCCAATTCTGGAAGCGTAGAGGGTTTTAGATTCGACCTTCTATGTTCACCTAAACAACAAAAAGCCGAGCATCGTGATGATGTCTCGGCTTTTTTCATTGTGCTAGATAGAAGTGACTACCTAACTAATGGATTCGATTATTGCGTTACGTAAGCCACAACAAACTCAGTGATTGCGACCATGTCTTTCACTGCAATGTACTCTTCAGTGGTGTGAACTTTCGCCATACCAGTAGAAAGGTTAACTGTTGTCAGGCCTTTTGCGTTGAAGTTGTTTGCATCGCTACCGCCGCCAGTGCGTTTAGTGTTCGCTGTGACGCCAAGCTTCTCAAACGCCGATTTGATAGAAAGAATGTGCGGATGATCGTCTGCAATAACGAATGCATCGTAAGCACGAGTTGATTCGATTTCTACTTCAGCTCCGAACTGCTTAGCACTTTCTTGGAATGTAGAGATCATATGTTCAACTTGAGCCGTTAGCTTTTCGCCGTTTAGAGAACGTGCTTCAGCCACGACTTTAAGCTCTGGCATTACGATGTTAGTTGCTTGACCACCTTCAACAATACCAACGTTTGCTGTCGTTTCTTCATCGATACGAAGTAGGTTCATCTTAGTGATAGCGTCTGCAGCAACTTGAATTGCGCTGATGCCTTCTTCTGGTGCTAAACCAGCGTGAGCAGGGCGACCTTTGATTTTAGCAACAATCTTCTGCTGGCCAGGCGCTGCGTTTACGATAGTGCCAATTGGACCGCCTGTATCAAGTACGATTGCGTGCTCAGATTGAATGTAAGACATATCGAAGTTCAAAGAGCCGAACAGACCGCCTTCTTCGAATACAGTAAATGCAATCTCGATAGTTTTGTGCTCTTGTCCTTCAGCTTTAATGCAACGAACCGCTTCCATGATAGCTGCGATACCAGACTTGTCGTCACCACCTAGAATTGTGTTGCCTTTTGAACGGATGATACCGTCTTCGATGATTGGCTCAATGCCGATGCCTGGCGTTACTGTGTCCATGTGGCAGCTGAACACTGTGCTACCTGGAAGAGTGCCATCTAGACGAGCGTAGATGTTGAAACCATTAGACACTTCTTCAGGAACCGCCAGTTTGTGAACTTCAAAACCTAGTTCACCGAGTTGCTCAGCCAAAGCTTCAGCAATCGCTTTTTCGTTACGAGATTCACTATCAATTTTCACTAGATCGCAGAAATGTTCTACAAGACGTTGTTCATTAATTTGGGTCATTGTTAATTCTCATTATGCTTCCGCTTGTTCAAAAAGAAGCCGCGGAGGTAGGAACAGGAAAATCACTATAACGCCAATGAGGTAGATGATTGTCTGAGTTAAATCAAGAAAGTTGCCTGATTATTCTAATTAATGAGAAAAACCCAATTCAGATCCACCAGTGCGCAGGATTTTAATCTGTATATCTGTCGGGTATAATGTTTGACCGCTCTTAAAAAAACGTCAATAAAATTGGAATTCAATCAATAATGGCCCTGATAAATGAATAGAAACAATGTGTTAGGTTCATTCCTTTTCGTGGTGCTGATGAGTATTGTGCTGGGGCTGTATTTGCTCTATCCAACTTATGACGACGATTTAAAGCATATTCGCCCTGAAAACCCGAGTGTTTATAGTCCAGAGAAAGAGTTATCACTCTCTCAATATGGATCTGCGTTGATCGATATTCTCGATGTATCTCGCGGTGACCCTAATTTAGCTTCCCAACAACTTGAGGCTCTCCAAGCCAAGTTCCCAGACCAAGATAAAGCCATCTATCGTGCTTACGAATTGATGATTTTGTCCAACCTCGCGCAACATAAGTTGGATACCGAAGCGGTTTCCGAATACGTCAGGCAGATTAAAGCACTCGCACAACACGAACATATGGGTTGGCTAAAGGCCCAATCTCTCGTTGAATTGGCGATTGAATACATCAGTAAGGGTGAGCTAGCGGAATCTGAAATCCAAATCAGAGCAGCGATAGATATCGCAGAATCGCTTCACTATGAAGAGTTGTTGATTAAGGCCTATAACACGGCTGGTGTCATCAATAACATCCGCAATGACTTTCCTGAAGCTCAATACTTTTTCCATAAAGGTTTAGACCTTGGTAAGAAGTACCCTCATCACATCTACAACAGCAAGTTAGTGTCAAATATGGCACTGCTTTATATCTATTTGGAAGACTGGCCTAAAGCGCTCAAGCTGATTAAAAGAGCCAAAAAGCTCTATTACAAGAGTGGACTACTCGAAGCGTCTACCATCGGCGTGCTGCATGTGAATGAGTCTTTTGCTTATCTGCGCAGTGGTGATTTAGTCAAAGGCCGAGAAGCATATCAAAGTGCGGCTAAGCTAAATGGCGATAACGTGAGTGAACGATACAAAATCATCCTATTAAAAGCAGAGAGTGATGTGTTGTTGGCGGAAAAGAACTTTGAGTCAGCACGACAAGTCGCAAACTTGTGTCTTAGATACCCAGGCGTGGACAAATACACACTTCAATTGGGGCAGTGTTACCTAAATAGAGCCTTAGCGAACATTGGTTTGAACCGAGATAATTTTGTTTTTGCTGATCTAAAGCGATCGTCTGCAATGTTCGATGTTGTGGGGACTCGCAGCTGGAAGGTCCTCGGCTTAAGAACACTTGCTGAATACTATGATTCAAGAGGCGACAGCGAGAACGCACTTCGCTACTTCAAGCTCTATTACAAGGGTAATAAAGCGCTGCTATTTGATAAGCGCCAGAGTGATATCTTTTTACTCGAGCAAGATTTCGCTACGGCATCATTAGCTCAAGAAAACGAACTGCTTAACGCAGAAAAAGAGTTGGGTGAGCTGACATTAGATAAGCAGCAATTACGGAATCGAATCGTCGTCGCTTTGGGTATCATGGTGATGATAAGCGCCACGTTACTATTGATAAGGTTACGCTCGATCCAGAAGACCAACAAAGAACTACTTAAGCAATCAACAAGATGCGAACTGACAGGCTTATACAATAGGCGTTACTTAGAGCAACGGTTAACTCAGCCGATGCCACATCATTTGTCGTCGTTTGGGTATACGCTCGCTATTCTAGATTTAGACCGCTTCAAACAAGTTAATGACACTTATGGCCATGATATCGGTGACCAAGTGTTGGTGGAAGTCGCTCAGCGTTTAGAGCAAATCTTATCAACAAACGACGTAGTGGCAAGATGGGGTGGGGAAGAGTTTGTTTTGTTGTTGGCTGGGAATCAAGATCCTAATAAAGAGCTTGAACTGATAAGACAAGCGATCGCTGACCGACCGATTGAAACGCATTCTGGCCCATTAGAATTAACCACATCGATTGGTGCGACGACTCATCTAACGGGGCAACAGTTGAATAGCCGTACCTATAAGAAACACTTGAAATCGGCAGACGATGCTTTGTATCAAGCTAAGCAGTCAGGGCGCAATAAAGTCGTTATCATTTGAGTTCCTAAACTTAGTTAATCCCCTGCAATCAAGAAACCTGAACTTCAATAACTAAGCGAATAAGAGTGCTTATCTGAACTAATACGGCTATTTACTCTTATTCGCTTAATTCATACTGTGATTTGGCTTGGTGGGTTACTTAGCGACACCTTGAAGCATTTCAACCAATTCGCCTTCTGTCGCTGGTTCGCTAGCGAGTTCAATCACAGCCGAAGCTCCTCCCTTTAACATGTAGGCTTGGGTTCCGCAGTGGTCATAGTGGAACCATTTACCATCTACACATACGTCGGTATAACATCTTGGGTCTTGTTTAAGTTCCATATCAGTTTCCTTATTAACATTTGCCTAACGTTTTTCAGACTAGTTGATCACAAATCTAGGTAAATTGATCTAAATCAATCTAGAGTGTAATTGATGATTTAATTATCAAAATAAGAGAGGTGTGTCTAGCGAAGGAGCGACCTCTCGTTGGGCACTGCGCTCAAAGGTCGTGATTCTGGTTGGCAACTCTCGCTCTTTTGCTTGCCAGGTGATGCTTTTCTACATACGCTAGCTACTCTCTTAATCCCTATACAGACTTGATTGTGTTGGAAAATGACTAATATCTTTATCGTTGTAATTGTTCTGGTTGTGTTCTTTTACTTTATTCAAAAGTATGTGGTGAAACACGATGACTCCAAAGACCACGCTTATCAGAAGAAAGGCGCGTTGATGTCGGCGCAACAGGCGACATTCTATAATGCGCTAAAATCAGCTGTGGGCAACCATGGGGAAGTGTTTGCTAAAGTCAGCATGTCGAACGTACTTGTTCCTGCTAAGACGAACAATAAGAAGAATTGGTTTATCGCCAACAACAAGATCTCACGTAGTTACTTCGACTTTGTTGTTTGCGACCCGCGAACGCTAGAGCCCCGCGTTATTATCGAACTTGATAACGGCAAAGAGCTCAATAAAGGGAAAGTCGATCGCGAAAAGCTACTAATTCACGTGTGTAAATCGGCAGGTTTACCTCTGATTGGTGCATCTATTAAACACAGCTACCAAGTGAGCCGTTTGAAGAGGTTACTGGCAGCACACATCGATTTAATCGAGCCATCAAAAGAAGTGCGATTTTGTAAGAAGTGTGGTAGCCCAATGATCATCAAACTGGCAAGCCAAGGCGATTACAAAGGCCGACGCTTCTTCACTTGTAGCCGCCAGCCAAACTGCACCTATACCGAAAACTACAACGTTGTATTCGATGTTGAAGAATAGTTGGTATCGATAGTAATGCATCCGGTTGGACTCCATTCAATCGCTTAGATACGAATAAGTTATACAAACTAAAAAGCCGAGCATTGATTATGCTCGGCTTTACTAATATTAAGTGGATTGGTTTAGACTAAAACGCGTAACGCATACCGAGCTGTAGCTCATCTTCGTCGTTATCGCCTTGCCCACCTTCGCCCTCGTCTAACATGTTAAACTTATAACTACCAAAGAAGGCCACATCGCCAATATAACGTGCGTATTCTAGACCGATAAAGTTAATGTCGTAATCTGCAATATCGTCAGCTTCAAAGTAGCTGTAGGTCAGGTTGACGGTGTTGACACCAAACGAGTATCCCAAGTAAGCATCGGCAGAATCGTAGTCTGAATCTTTTACGCCTAGACCTGAAATACTACCAAATTGATAGAGTGCGGCGAACCAAACCCCCTGATCGTTGGTATACTTAACCGCACCAATATAGGCATCAGAAGTTTCTGTATCTGTCCCAACGCCATAGGTTTCATCACTTGACGCATAACCGACGCCAATATCTAACCCAATCGAAGTGCTGCCGGCGACAACTGCACCGAAGCCGTCACTTTGTGCTGATTCACTATCTGAATTGAAATTGCCATCAATTTGAAAGGTGATGTTGTCGCTTGTCAGTTCATAACGTAAAACATTTTTTGCTCGATCAGCAGTCGACACCGTGTATTCATTGATATAGCCGCTGAAGGTTTCAGCCATATCCGTCCAATCGGTTAAGTAGGTAACGGCATTATTTTGGTGGCCATAATAGACGTTACCGTGATTGGTTTGAACACCCGTATATAAGAATCGAGTGTTAATGCTGATATCATCTGATGCGCCATCTTCAGACTCTGTTAGTTCGAATTCATATTTCCCAAAAAAGGAAATATCGTCCGACGCTTTTTGTGTGCCATCGACACTTAAGCGGACACGTGATCTATCACTATAGGTGCTACTATTACCAGCACTTTTATTCGCATCAGAGAAATTCCCTCGAACTTCTGCGCGGCCGCCGATGTTGAATACTGTTTCATCTGTCTCATAAATGGTCGCCGCCGATACGGCAGATGTCGATAGTATGCTCACCACTGCAATGGCGATATGTGATTTTTTCATAATTTATTCCCTATTTTTCACACTTGTATTTATCGCAAACCATAAATTCACGTATAGCATTGAATTTAGATTATTGATTCCTACAGGTTATGAATATAGGCGCGCTTTACCATTATGCAAATTTCATTATGTATTACTGTGCTGTATGTATTCAAAATAGCTATGATGTGTGGGGTTGGGTTTTGAATTGCTTATAGATTGTTGCTCTTGAGGGAGATTAATTGTAGCTGATGTTTTTCGACTATAGAGTGCTATCGTATTTATGTATGTTGGTAATAACCCGGCCACTTTATATGAAAAATCCGAATTTAGTCATTGCGGCCTAGTAATTCGATGACGACGATTACAAAATCGTGGTGATTTTTATGAATGATGTATTTCAGTGAGTTACAAAGCCTCTGCGTGCCTTTCACTTATAATGATCAAAATACTACGGTAACCCAGTGGGCAAGCAAAATTTTTGACACTAAATATAGGCATTGATCTATACCTGTATGGTTACTGTAAAGGCCAAGAAAAACGGTATAGATAACAAAAATCCCAAATTGAACACATTAGGTTAGTTAATTGGTTGTCATCAAGGATTAGAATTTTTTCTAACTAAACTTTGTTTTTCAGCGGTTTGACGATAATCTGGGTGTAAAATCGACATGTTGTTATGTCTTTGATTGCAAAGTGAGCAAACGAATCGCAAGATGCCAGTTAATACTTGCACCATCTGTTTATCATAGATATCATCGTTGGCGTTCTAAGGGAATGCGTCCGTAGCTCAGTTGGTTAGAGTACCGCCTTGACATGGCGGGGGTCGGTGATTCGAGTTCACTCGGACGCACCATTCCTTCTTTAGTTTTTATTGCATAACTATTGAGTTTGTCACAATGGTAGTAATAAGAAATTAGAACATCGCCCGCTTAGCTCAGTTGGTTAGAGTACTTGCATGACATGCAAGGTGTCACTGGTTCGAGTCCAGTAGCGGGCACCACATTATACGAAAGAGCCCACCTAGTGTGGGCTTTTTTGTGCCTATAATTCCTTGTTTTATCAGGCTCTTAGCCATCTTTTGGTCCCAAGAGGTCCCGTGATGTGTTGTAAAATCCACCGTTTAAAGTAACACTGTTAGTAACACTACAGGAAATATGGATTGGTGATGTTACTATGGCTAGGAAAACAACCCCATTAACAGCGACTCAGATCTTACAAGCGAAACCAAAAGAAAAGGAATATAGCCTGCTCGATGGTGATGGTCTTGCATTGAGAATTAAGCCCAATGGTTCCAAATTGTGGCTCTTTAACTATTACCGTCCAATTACTCGTAAACGAGCAAACCTCAGTATTGGTAAATACCCATCGGTATCGCTTGCTAAAGCTCGAACCAAGGCTATTGAAGCTAGGGAACTACTTGCTGATGGTATTGACCCTAAAGAGCACCGTGACACTACTCTTAGAGAGAAACAGTTAGAATTGTCGAATACGTTACAGTCGGTATTTGATGACTGGATTGAAGTGAAGAGAACAAGCGTCAAAGAGCAAACGGCTAAGAAATTAAAGCAACGCATTGAGAAGTACCTCTTACCTGACCTAGGTAAGTTTCCTCTTGGTGATATAACAGCCCCTCAAGCGATCAAAACAATTAAACCCATTGCTAACCAAGGTAAGCTAGAAACAGTAGGGCGCTTGTGCCGCAACCTCAATGAGATAATGACTTTTGCAGTGAACACGGGTGTGATTGAACACAACAAGCTCGCAGGCATTGGTAAAGCTTTTGAAACCGCCAAGGTAACCAACCAAGCTTCGTTAGCCCCAGATGAGCTTCCAGAGCTCCTAAAAACAATCAACTACGCATCCATTAAGCCCATCACTCGCTGCTTGCTAGAATGGCAACTTCACACCATGACAAGGCCAGCTGAAACTGCTGGTGCACGTTGGGATGAAATTGACAGAGAAAAGATGCTTTGGGTCATTCCTGCTGTACGAATGAAAAAGGGAAGAGTGCATACTGTCCCTTTAACAAAACAAACTCTAGATCTATTGGAAACCATTGATTTCATCACGGGTGATAGTGAATACCTATTCCCTGCTGACAAAAGTAACAAAAATCACATCAATAAAGAGACAGCAAATAAGGCATTAGTAAGAATGGGCATGAAGGGCCGGCAAACGTCTCACGGCTTACGCGCATTAGCCAGTACCACTCTAAATGAACAGAATTTTGATCCAGACATTATTGAAGCTGCACTTTCTCATGTGGATAGGGATAAGGTAAGAAGCGCATACAACCGCACTGATTACCTTGAACGTCGTAAAGTTCTCATGGCGTGGTGGAGCGACCATATTGAAGAGGCTGCAACAGGAAGCTTGTCGATGAGTGGTAAGAAGATCCTTAAGGTTGTGGGTTAGTTGCATTGGAGTGCAAAAGAAACGTATAACCTACACACTTTAACGACAACTATATTCCAATAGAAGTTTATCGAACTTTTTGAAACTGTAATACACTCAACGTGGTTAGAAATGGTTACACAGATTCTAATCATGCTGAGTGCCACGCGAACTTAACCAGGCTTTGTTTCCTAATTGGATCTCAGATAGAAACGGCCAGTATGGGTGATTATTAG